>CAJVYT010000498.1 GCA_913009765.1 uncultured candidate division Zixibacteria bacterium | reverse complement strand
TTCCACCAACATAAAATTTCACAAAGCCGTGGCCAACAAAAAAGTAAAGTATTAAAAGAACAGAGCCAATAATCAGGATATTCAGTACGGATTTCTTTTTCATAATTTACCCCTTGATGAGTAATTGGATCTGAACGAGAGCTCTTAAAGGGGTCTGACCCCTTTAATGAAAACCAGGACAGATTTATTTATTGCCAACTAGCGTATGCTGTAAGGGTTAGCTAATAATAAATCTGTCCCCATTATTCTGTCCCCATTATTCGATGTTTAGAGGGGTCGGAATGATTGGGAAGAAAGGGTACTGACCCCTTTAATTGTTTTATTCATGCTCCGGGTAAGGCTCTTCAACAAGCTCCAGATCATATTCATTTTTAATTATTTTCGCCCTCATTAATTTTGCATCATTCTCGCTAGCAAGTGAATGCATTTCAAATAAATTACCACACCAATTTTTGCCAAGAATAATTGACCTTATTGGGCCCGGAGTTGGATGCAAATAATTTCCTCGCTCTTCCCATATACGCCATTCTTTCTCATACGCCCAATGTATTGACTTCGTGAAGACTGCTTTGTTTGTTAAGAGATGTTCTTCTGAAAGGATATCCCACAGGCTTGGGATTGGATATTCTCGGCTGTACTTAACTGGCCTGCAGTGAATATGGCTCATTGACATTTCGCCAGGGGATCTTCCAAACTCTATACAGATACCTTTATGTTCATCCGCATAATGCGACCACATCAGTATTGATAATGGATCCTCAGATAAAGACAAAACTCCAACGTCTTTTATCTTATTTTTTAGATCCTCTACAGACTTATTTAGGTTTTCACGAAATGCTTTTTTAATGGGGAGACCACCAAAATCATCTTCTAAAACATTTTCTTTAATATTTTTTGCTATATCTGCCCAAGTGCGGTCATCATCTGCCATACTTTTTACTGCTAATGCTACAATAGATTCTGGCTTTGCATCTGTATTAATGTCATATATTCCTTCAAATGGATCATTGAATTCCGACATTTTTGAGAACCAAATACGCTCGTCTTCCAGCACA
The DNA here is from genome assembly GCA_913009765.1 of uncultured candidate division Zixibacteria bacterium. The sequence goes on along the minus strand of CAJVYT010000498.1, from coordinate 1,969 downwards.
CTCTTTGTGCGATCTGACCAAGATGTGTATCTATAAAGGCTTTCTACTTCCATTGGACTTTTTATTTGCTTCAAGCATTATTGTGGTTAGTTGGTTCATATTATCTACTAATATGTTTTGCTTTCTAGTTGAAATACGCCAAATAACATTTTTCTGCATTCATAGCCCGAATATTTTCTACCGCCACCCTTGTACTCAGACAATGCTTCCTTTTCACAGGCGCCCATATTCAAAAAGTAGCGTGTTTGCCCTTTGCTAAGAAACCGAGAATTACCCTCTGCTGTACAACCTACGATAAGAAAGGTAGCAAACAAAGTAGCTATGTATTTAATCTTCAATTTGCATACTCCATTAAAAGGGTTGGGGTAATTGGGAAGAAAAGGGTACTGACCCCTTTAATTGTTTTAGTGATAAATGTGCTCCTACACTATTTATTTACCTTCGATATGCTTCCATTTCTCCATCGCTCTTTTATAATCTTCGATTAGTTTGAAAATTTCCTCAGATGGTAATAGTACAGAACTTGTCATTGCCGCTTCTTTTTCTTCAATTACCTCTTCTTCCGCTATCTCCATTTCCTTGCTTACAGATAATTTTATAGCTTTAAATGCTACAGATAGTCTCTCTGTTAACAAAAATTTTCTCTTTCGGCTTATGCGATCTTTAAATTCTTGTTGAAGCCAATCATTCAAGTATGAATCGCCTTTTACTATTGCGCCATAATCTGTGTCACGTGTCACAAGAATGATATTCTTGCCGCTATCGTTTGCACATTTAATAATCCATTCCCAGTTGACAGCATCGCCTATGGAATTATCTTTTTCTTTTCTTGGCGGGTAACCAAGAACAAACCGCTTTCTTGCCAAGTGTCTTATTTTAAACCGCTCCTTTTTGCTTCGATCAAGATTGTACGGTGAATTATGACGAAATAAACGCTGGAGCGTCTGATATACTGGATCATTACCAGCTGGATTCTTAAGCACTTTCTCAATTTTTTCGTAAACTTTTTTTTGCTGAGCACCAATTTCCTTTTTTTTCTTTTCTATTTGCTTTGATGCTTGTAATTCTGTAAGCAAAGCCGGAACACTGAGGTTGCTCCAATCTGGATTTCTGAATTTCCCTAAGGATTCTAAGATAACTTTCTGTCTGTTTTTCTTGAATTCCATTTCAACTTGGCTACCAATAATAATTAGATCTTTATGTTTATCAATCAGATCCAAATAAGACATGCTTACATCGGATTTTCTAATCCGATAGAAATCTAGAAAGATATTTGTGTCAATAAATATCAACGCATCCATTTTCTACTCTATCTTTTTCTAGAAAGCAGGATTTGCAATCTGTTTTTAGGCAGCCTAAATAAGCGGGCGGGAATGAAATCAACATGTCAAATCCATTTAGCATTACAAGATATTGCGCCGGTTGGGAACAAGAATCAAGCTTATGCTGGATGCGTTGCATAAACAAAGGTGTTTTTTACCCGCGACCTCGGAAGCGAGCCTAAGAATCGCAAGATAAAACCCAAAATACGAATCTCTGCTCGAGCCCAAATGGCGTTTTATGCCATCGGCGAGTTAGATTCGTGTTAAGGGTTGTTCTGAGAATCGCAGGCTGATTTAGCGGACGCGGAGCAAGAAGCTTTTGCCTACTTTTGGCTTCTTCCAAAAGTAGGTCGCTATAGAGAGCGAAAAAGAGCGTTAAGGACTAGCAAAACAAAAAAACTAGCGGCTTCCGCTCGCCAACCCCAACCCCTCTCGATAACACTCCAACGCCTTAATATTATCCCCCTGTTGCTCATGCAACTGCCCCATGATGAGGTAGGCATCGGGCAATTTTTTAATCGCCAGGCACTGTTCCAGGTAACTCATGGATTTGCCCCAGAGCTGGTTTTGCATCGCCAGCCGACCCAGGGTCAGCAGCAGGTTAGCGCTTTGTTTGTGATTGGTGAGCCATTGTTCGGCATGTTCAA
>CAJVYT010000497.1 GCA_913009765.1 uncultured candidate division Zixibacteria bacterium | reverse complement strand
AGATCTACACTCTTTCCCTACACGACGCTCTTCCGATCTTTCTGAGTCAGATGTCCCAAGGGGTTATAAAACTCCCATCAGAAATGGAATTAAAGCAGCAGTCAACCTAATAAAAAGAGATGAAACGCCTGATGAGCTTAAAGAAGAGCTTTTCTTCTTTCTGTGCTGTCTACATAAGGATGCCCCCGGAGTTGTTGGTTCCCGGCTTCTCGATGCTGTGAAGGATAAAAGGCTTTTGCGGAGGTACCACAAGAACATTGCATTCGCCATCGGAAATGCCGAGCTGCCATACCAACAGGAGTTGTTGCAGAATGTCATAGACCCCATTGATAATGAGGGCCTAACCAGATCCATTACCATGGAGATCTTATCAATAGCCCTTTGGCACTCAAAAGAACTGATAAACAAATTCACAGAAAAGGAGCTCGGAACCTTAAGCCAGAACTTATATAGCTGCCTCAAGTTTGATATTCAAAAGGTTGTGAATGACGGAAAAGGCTACCAGATTGCAACCCTTTGTAAGCACCTGGAGCTTCTTCTTGCACTCCTGAGAAGCCGAGGGAACGAGGATGAAAATTTCAAAATGATTTTAGCCCCGGAGAAGAAGCTGACCAAACGATATGTGACCTTGGTTGATGATGTTTCAAGGATAGTGATCGATAACAATATTGAACTTAAGTCCCGAATAAGCCTTCAAATCGAAAAGCCGGAAATGTTCCGTAACACACCTGATCTTTTATATGCGTTGCGACTGTTTCTTACTTGTGATTCCGGAGCGAATGCAATTAGTATTACCGGAATTAGTGATGAAGACTAATAAACTTGCCTTCGCACATTGTGTGCTTTAGCAATAAAAATGGGCAAGTTTTTAATATAAGGAAAAGTGATGAACGCACATGTGTAAATAGGTGAAGATAGAGTTGAAGACCGCCTCTGGTCAACGACAATTACACTTACGCATCGTCTTGCCTCATGAGTAAATCTTACCCGTTTTAAAGAACTGCCTCACGAATAACCTTACCCTGGAACTTAGTTTCAAATTTATCCTTCGCCAATAACTCATCACTTAACCACTCATAATCAAAGGTTAATATCGCTTTGGATCGCCAGGCTTTAACGCGTCTCTGCATAGTCCTGAGTTGTCCATCTTTAAATTTACCTGGGTATTTATGTCAGCGGGCAGTCAAAGTGTGCCACTAGCGGGCACTTGAAAATAGGCCACCTTTAGAGCGAAAAACCATTAGGTTCTCTTTATAAGAATAAGGAGAACCAAATACATGGGGAATACTCTAAGGATGGATAAAAAAGACCTGATAAAACGGTTATTAGCATTAGGCTGGAGTAACCGTAAGATCAATAGAAGCACCGGTATACACCGTGATACTGTTTCAGTCTACCGCAAGAAATGGCAACAGGAACGCTCAGCTCTTGAAGCTGACAATAGTGCTCAACCAAGTAGTGAATCAACTAACGAAGAATCCAATAATCTGAGTCATTGTGTGCCACCTACCGGGGGTGGCAAGTGCCCACCGACCCCCAGCAGGATGAAAAGCACCCTTCTAAATCCAAGGTGGCGGTCTACGATACAGAGATTGAAGCCAAGCTAAAGGCCGGCCAGAATGCTCAGAGCATTTACCAGGATCTTTGCGCTGAAGAAGCGTATCGTGGCAGTTATGATAGCGTGAAACGCTATGTCCGTAAGTTGAGGAAAAAAGATCCCAAACTGTATGCCCGGATAGAGACCTTGCCTGGTGTGGAAGCGCAAGTTGATTTTGGGCAAGGTGCTCCAACTTTAAAGAATGGACGCTATATGCGGCCCTGGCTGTTTGTTATGACCCTGTCAAATAGCCGGAAGAGTTTTGAGAAGGTTGTATGGCATCAGGATGTGGAGACATTTATCCGCTGTCACGAAGAGGCTTTTGAGAGCTTTGGCGGGGTTACCAGAACTTTACTGCTGGATAATCTCAAGTCAGGAGTTCTGAAAGCTAATCTTTATGATCCTGAGCTGAACCCCTTGTATGAAGCATACAGTAAACACGCCGGCTTCATTCCCTTGCCCGCCAGCTGGCGGGTAGCTACCCCCCAGCATAAGGGCAAGGTTGAATCCAATGTTGACTATGTTCAGGATAATGCCCTCAAGGGTAAACGCTTTGAATCCATCGATGAACAGAATGCTCACTTGCGAAAATGGAACAAGACCTGGGCCAGTACCCGCATCCACGGTACCACCAAGCGCCAGGTCAGGGTCATGTTTATGGAAGAACAACCGGCATTACAAACAGTCCCGGAAAAGTCATTTGCTTACTTCCATGTCGGCCGCCGCAAAGTCAATGCCCTGGATAGTCATATAGAGGTAGGCGGAGCTTACTATCCCATACCCCCCAAGTATATGGGCAAACAAGTTGCTGTGCATTTTAATAGGGAGTGGGTCAAGGTCTTCTATCAAGGTAAAGTAATCCAATGGTTGAGTGCCACCCACAAGGGCAGCTTTCATCCAGATCGTAGCTGTTTACCTGAGAATAAAGCCACGGATCGGAATACCTGGCAGAAAAACCTTCTGCAACGCTGCGACGAGACGGGTAAGGCTGTCCGCCGCTGGGCTGATCAAGCGATATCAGTGCGAGGCTTATTGGCTTATCGAGCCATCCAGGGAGTTCTAAAGCTTAAAAAGAAGTATCCTATCCGTGATCTGAACGAGGCCTGTAAGCTGGCCTGTGAGCGTGGGAGCTTCTCATATCACTTAATCCGCAATTATCTCGAAGAAGGGATCATGAAGCAGGAAGAACAGCAACTGGATCTGCGCCTGCAGCAATCATCTGACATTATCAGATCACCTGAGGAGTATGCACATATTATGGGCGAGCTTGAGGAGGTGGAATCATGATAGATCGGAAGAGCACACGTCTGAACTCCAGTCACACTGATATATCTCGTATGCCGTCTTCTGCTTGAAAAAAAAAAAAAATATAAATGAAAAAAAGTAGAAGTCGAATACAATTCATCTACATCGTCATGATTGCTATGTAATGAGTA
>CAJVYT010000496.1 GCA_913009765.1 uncultured candidate division Zixibacteria bacterium | reverse complement strand
GGGGACGCCATACAAACAAAAAGAGACCCCTCGCGGGTCTCTTTTTGTTTGTGTTGTGCCTTCCTAACAGGTTAGTCTGACTCGTAAAGTGGGCACGACGACGCACAGGGATGTGCGAGTGTCGCGGAGCGCATGGACGCGCGGGAGCGACCTCCCCTTGGATAGATAAGAAGATGAATATAAAATAAATCTGTCCCCATTTTTCATTAACCATGGAGAGATTGCGATGAGACTATTAATAGTCATTGTACTTATTGCATCCGGCACAATAGCACAGGCTGCACCAGTCGAAGTTTGGGAATGTAAGGACAGTAGCGTATCTGCCAGTTGGAATGAAATTCTAGTAACTGCCACCATTGAACCCAGTCGCAAGAAAGGAAACATAACCGTGGCGGGTGTTACCCGCACTGCGCTCTATCGAGTGAAAGGCTTCAATCGGCGGTGGGACTTTGGTCGCAGACGTAGTGGATATCGATACGCTTTTGTCATCGAACCTAATGGTGACGCAAGCTACTATGATTTCGGGGGCAAAAAGAGAACAAAGCCGAGCAACTTCTTCAAGTGTCGTAAAAAGCGATTCCCAAAAAATATATAGGTGAACCTAATGAAAAAGATTTGGGTCATTAATGGTCAATAAAACGACAGTGTTTGTATGTGCATGTGCGGCCCTACTCTTGGGCGGTTGCGACAATAGGGCCTCCCCAGAATTTCGGAAGGCCGCTATTGAATACTGCGAGACACACGGGGGCGTTGATGTAATAGTCGCTTCCGGTTGCTGGAGTGCTGTGCAGTGCGTCGACGGCCGCTTAAAGAAGATGAAGGACATGGAGGCATTCAAAGAAGAATGCAAGGGGTGGTGAGCTGACGATGCTGTGCAGCCGTGACATGAGCTTTCTAAAGTAGTGCCTAGAAAGAATTAAAAAAAAAGAATTAAAGGGGTCAGACCCCTTTTCCTTCGCTCCAAGGAAACACTGCGCTAATGCTTGCTGCAAGAGGAGGAAAAAGTAAAGAAGTGTTAATTTTAATCAAGTCTGGTGCTGATCTTAATATCATGAATAAATCTGGCAGGACGGCGTTAAGTATGGGATTAGTAGAAGAGATTAGAGATGATTTTAGAGGGTCCCATAATGTGGTCAAAATATTATTAGAGGCTGGGGCAAACCCTAATATCAAGAGCAATAAAGGTCGTACTGTGCTGGATTATGCAGCAATATTTGGTGATGAATGCTCTGTCGCGTTGTTAATTAAACATGGCGCGAATCCTAAAATTAAAAATAGTTTGGGGGAATCTGCTATAGATCATGCAAAAACAAGAGACTATACAGATATAGTTATACTGATGAAGACTAAGCCAAATGAAATTACTGAGGATGATTTGTCTGGATGTAGGTTAAATTAAAACCTGTATAGGACACAAATAATTGAAAAATAGAAAATAGGTGTCAGAGAACAATTTTCGCTAATATTAGAAACAATTGCTCTCTGGTACCTATTTTATTTGGAGAAAACCAATGAAAAGATACTTATTATTGATTTTGTTATTTATTCCAACAAGTATTTTTGCAGATGTTTATGAAGTATACAAAAAAGAAACGGCAAATAAGATTGTGCAGGCAATTAAGCCCGGCGCCATACTGGCATACTCAATGCACAATGCGCCAATAAGCCAACTATGGTTGGTACAAGGCATTACAATTGTTGAATTAAGTGAAAAAGGGGCACGTAGGAGTTCTCATCCCGAAGGCTATAGATACAAGATACTGATCAAAAGAAAAATACTATCATTAATGGAAGACATAAGTTTCCTTAATGTCCGAGTAGGACCGCCCTATTTTAAGAAGAATGCAAAATGTGGGTTGAAACTGACGCCAATGGAAATAGAACAAGCTAATGCTTATGGCAGCAGATTGGCAAAAGATTCAGATTATCTAACTATTCCGTATTCATTTTATCGTAATCCTGGATCAAATGATTATTCTCCAACAATACATCTGATCTCCGATCTTTCTGGAGATAATAGAAGCAAGGTAACATTAAATTTATCAGATTTTGACAGGAAGTTTATTATGAAATGTGTGCAAAAGGAAAAAGCAAAAAAAGGAAAGAGGAAATAGAGAGGGTATAAAGGGGTGTTGAATATGACCCTATTTATATATAATTCAGGAGGATAATTAGCAGGCCTGAGGTCTGTCAGAAAAGCATCTTTAATCAGAATCATTCGGGGGTGATTATGGATAAAGAACTTTTTATCGAAGGGATGTATCAAATTGTATTTACTGGTTTGCCGGTTCATGGAACGGACATCAAACACGTACGCGACAATTTCGGAAAAAAGTTCAAGTTGTCACCGCAGCAGCTAAGCTCTATTTTTAATGGCGGGCCGGCAGTAGTGCAAAAAAATCTCGATTGGTCGAAGGCCAATATATATCTTAATGCAATGAAAGAGATTGGCGCGCTTTGTGAAATTGTGCCTGGACAGGTGTTAACAGGGGATGAAGTTATGCTTGAACCCTGTTCAGGTTGTAGATCCTTGCAGATCGGTGACGTCTGTAGCTATTGTGGTTTTGATATCAAGTCATATCGGTCGCGGATGGGGGCAAAAGGATTTGTAGAAGGACCCGACTCGGACTATATAAAGAATCGGCGAACGGACCCGCGGCGAACAAGCGTGGATCGTCGAGTGGATGTCCGGTATGAGGAAAAAAGACGATTGGAGCTTGATCGCAGAAAGAAAAATATCGACTGGTATTCTGATTAATATTGCAGTAGAGAAGTGCGAGTGGCATGCTTGATCTGGCACAACAACCCTCATTGGAGACAACATGTCTGACAACCCAGAAGAAGAAACCGGACACCGACTTATCAACATCGGCACCAAAATAGCGCCAGATGGCAGGCACACCCTTGTCAGGTTGCTCACGGCGCACCGCGAAACCGGTGAGGCAAGAGATCCTTTCAAATTCTTTACAGATTATGAGGGGTTGAACATTCTCATTAAATCGCTTCAACAAGCCGCACAGAATTCCGTAAACAACCTGGTTAAATCCGG
>CAJVYT010000495.1 GCA_913009765.1 uncultured candidate division Zixibacteria bacterium | reverse complement strand
AAAATAGATCGGAAGAGCACACGTCTGAACTCCAGTCACACTGATATATCTCGTATGCCGTCTTCTGCTTGAAAAAAAAAAAAAAAAAAAAAAAAAAAATGTAAACAAACATAAATATCAATACAATTAATATGTTTTTCATTAGATCATTCTCCGAGTTAATATACTATCACAATGGTTATGTTCAATAAAAATATCTGATAAATTTACTAGTCTTAATCCTATCGAGAAGTGGAATCTTTCCACTTTCCTTGTATTCCTTTTCTTTTAGTTTTAACAGCAGTGCTTTCCTGTAGGCGATTACATTATCAGTGGAGCCAATGATTGATTGTCTGTCAGTTAGTGCGATGGCTTCTGATGTTACGTAGTACCCATGTGTTGCTAAAACTGAAGTGATTTTACTATCAAATATTTCGTTAAATAGATTCTTTAAATATACTTTATTAATCAGCGTACCGGCGTTATGCCCTTCCACGCAAAATAACTTGTCTGTGATATATGAGGCTACGAGCAGGGCATCTTCATCAGTTGACAGGAACACTTCATCCTTTTCCTTATTAAACACTAAACTAAACAGTGCTTGATCATTCATATTTTTCAAATGTTTGTGTTTCATTTTTCTTCCTCTTTAAATATTATTCGTCAGGCCATGCGAACCAATGCTTCCATATTGTAGTAAGAACGTTTATATCAGTTTCATTGGGTATAACAGAATCAATGCCGCAGCTCGGACATAATGCTGTTTTTTCACCATCACACCATTCTGTTATTTCTGAACTTTCGAATACACTAATACAGTGATAACATCCACATTTCTCAGAATTATTTACAGCTTCGATATTTATAGCGGGGACATCAAACTCTCTGATCCCAAACTCGGCATTAGGCCCAACTTCGTATCTTCCACGTAATCTGTTTACTAAAGTATCACTCATCACTTATTCTCCTGTACCAACTTAGTTAATGCCTCTCGGAATGCGTACGGGAGTTTTGGTTCTCGCCCTTCAAAAGTATCGATGGTGTTTGGGTAAAACTGAACAAACCAATAAGTAGCGCGCCTGTCATTACTTATACAAACCCCGTATAACTTCTCTTTCAAAATAGGCACTACATAATCAAACCAGGGTTGTTCTTTTGAGAAATCGGGCGGAAAACTAACATCAAACGCAGGTACATCCTTGTAAGATTTGTTATTTAGCCATAGCCAGATTTCTTCGTCAGTTAGTAATTTCATCACTTATTCTTCTGTATCATTAATCACAGTTACAAACCACATCCCACTATTTCTAGACTTTCCGTCTTTAATAACCATTTCAGCTAACATCCTAGCGGGTATATTCCTAATCTGGTTTATATTTTTATCGCTTCCTTCCCAGAATATACTGTCACCTAAAATTTCATTTTTTACTTCAACTTTTATTCTCATTACTTATTCTCCTGGCCAGTCAATTCATTATACATTTGCTCAAGCATTCTTTGCAGATAAGCTTCTGGTGCTGTTCTTGCCGTAAAGCCCTCCATGCCAGTATATATTTCTTTAGCGTTGTGGATGGTCTCACGCAGTTCGGCGTTCTTTGCTTTAAGTTCTAAGTAAGCACGGGCTAGCTGCATAGTCTTGTCGCTCCATGTATATACAGCGTTATTTTTAATAATTGTTTCTGCTATTTCTTTAGCGTCCATTACTTATTCCTCCTTACAGCCATAGTTGCAATTAATTTGCAACTTTTATCAAAATCAGGGGCAGTTCCATCTAATTCTAATATTTCTTCAATAGCCTCTACCAAGTCTTTGTTCTTTGCTTCAAGAGGATGGATAATATTTAGTAAATGTTTTTTGCTCTTAGAGATATGCTTTGATAATTCCTTATAAGCAAATTTATAATTAGAGCTTCTAGGCTTAAGATCAATTGCAAACAATATTGACCTAATACCATTTAATTCTGTTGGGGTTATAGCACCTCCTTCTCCAACTCTTTTTTCTATAGCTTCCCAAGTGGGCTCATATTCCGGCCAGTCGTGTTCGACGACGACACAACACAAAGGCCCTTTCCCACGATTAGCTCTAATCTGATTAACCAGCTTTTCAATAAGCTCAAAAGCAGACCACGATTCAGGTTTTAGTAATTTTTCAGCCCCTTTTAAGTCGCTACGTTTGATAACCAAATATCTGTTTTCTCGTTTCATTACTTATTCTCCTGTATCATTGCTTTGTAGATGCCTGCCATAATGTCGAGGTCTGCTCCGTCTCCATCGGGTAATCTGTCTCCATCAGTTAGCTTTTCAAAAGCAAGAATCCCTGCTTGAATCCTTTCGTTATTAGGTTCCAAGGGCGCCAGCACTTTGCCTTTAAGCGATTTTATTTTATCTATGACGCTCTGTACTAAAGACTGGTCACAAATAGTACATTCATTCCGACCTTCGGCATGTTCGTGGGGGATATCGGTTATTTTTCTTAGTTCTTCCCACTCACTTATTTTTACTCTTACTTCTGTGTAACCAGTCATTACTTATTCTCCTGCGCCTGGGGGTGTGTACAGAGATAGGATTGTATCATACCCATCGCCCGTACCCGCGCTACCAGTTTATAGTAGCTAACGGATGCGGCTTTTATTTTGTCGATATCCGCCAATGCGAGCTTACAATAGATGCTGCAAGGCAGCTCATTGTGTGTCTCGGTGCCACAATTTTGACAAAGGTACGCCATCTATTCGCTTATCCAGTTGTATGATTTGTCGCCTATTGTGCTGCCTGGCGCGACGATAAAGCCGCCATGCGAGCGTACGTCAAGCCCTTCGCCTAACTTGCCGGCGCTGTTTTTCACGCCCTTATCGACTATAAATATAATGTGCTTGCCACCGGTAGGCGTTTCCGAAGTCAGGGTTGGCTTTAACCCTTCCAATTCTTTTAGTGATGCGCTGCCATTTTTTCCATTTTTGTTGTCCACATCGATGACCAGTAACGCTTTGTCGTCGCCAAAACGGCTGGTGCAGATACCAATATTATAGTCCTGCACAATCTCCAGGACCGGGCAGGTCCACCAGCCCACCACGGTGTCCTTGT
>CAJVYT010000494.1 GCA_913009765.1 uncultured candidate division Zixibacteria bacterium | reverse complement strand
ATGCCATCCCAATAATTTATTAAGTTCAGGTTTTTCAACTTTGTACTTTTTAATTAACGTCAGATTGCTTGGGATGGAAGGAAATCCTTTTGCATAAACTTCGCCTGTGCTCCGGTCAATCATGCCTGCGTGATGTGTCGGAGCGCCGTTTTTGCTGAATCCGGAGAGGACTTTTTCCACAAGCCCGCTCTTATCTTTTTGAATCAAGCTCCCCTCCCCGGACAATTTCTGCGAAAGATCTTTCCACGATTCCGGGTTCTGCAGCTCCTGAAACACAAGATGCCTGAAACTTGCCCTTCCGACATCGCTCCCCTCTATATTGAATATAGTGCCTACATCAAAAACAGACCCCCCTGCCGTTGTTTCACTGATCAGCAGTTCCGGGTGGTCCGGCACGTCATAGAGTTTTTGTACGGAACCCGTATAGCAGGGATTATCCAGGTTCAAACTTATCTTATTTGGAAATTCACTCATCTTATTACCTCCGGAAAATATAGACAATAAATATCAATGGTTACTACCATAACTCTTCCAATACAAATCAGGCAATAACTTGAATAAGGATAGCATAAAGAGGACGGCTAAGAATAGATTCCGAAAGATTGATTTGAGCAAATTTTCAAATTGCCCCGGTGCTAAGGTTCCGGAGCGAAAGTTTTTGTCAGGATGTCCTGTGAACCGGATACCCTTGTCAGTCTTTCTCTTCCAAATATCTTCCGCCGCCTAAGCGACGGTGAATTTAGTGATACGGACACCGTGACAGTCACGGTGAACAATGTGGCGCCAATGGCAGATAATAAGACCGTTACATTGGATGAGGATACAACTCAGGTATATCTTTTAAACCATAAGTTTCGTCAATAAATCGTTTTATCTCTTTTATGGAAGACCATGAAAAACACCAATGCATGGACCGCACAGACCGGTTCTGGATAGAGCTTGTTGACCAGGATGGCAATGTAATTAATGACATCTCAATGGCCTCTCCGGCATCAGACAATACTGAAGAGCTTCAGGGTGGGGATATTATCGTTCCGTATGACATGCAATGCCAGGCCCGACAATAATCAAAAACGGTAACTGTCGCTTACTATTTTAATATATTCTTTAGCCGTTAACTGTTAACCGGCAACCATGAACGGTTACGTTTGAAGATAGTGGCAAAAATAATCATCAGGCAAAAAAACTGCAGCATTACCTGCAAGTAAAATTAAGGGATTCTGATGTGAAGTGTAAAGCCATCAGCGGACAGCTACACATACAATGCAAACAATGAACTTACAGAACTCTTAACCCAGAACTCCGAACTCATAAACTATGCGTATGATGATGACGGCAATATGACGCAGAGAACAGTAGGGGCACAGATTACAAATTACATCTATGATATTCAGGACAGACTTGAACGTGTGGAAGACGGATCAAGTTCAGTTATAGCTGAATATTATTATGATCCGTTTGGTCGTAGGTTATGGAAAGAAGTGAGTGGAGTAAGAACTTATTATTTCTATTCGGAAGAAGGTCTGATTGCTGAGTATGATGCGAGTGGAACAGAGATAAAGACTTATGGCTATGGGCCGGATTCTACATGGGGTACAAACCCGATGTTTCAGAAAGTGGGAAGCAGTTACTACTGGTACATAAATGATCACCTTGGAACACCACAGGTGATAATCGATACAACCGGCAGAGTTATGTGGGCAGCTACTTATGATTCATTTGGTAATGCTCAGATTAGCACGGAAGACATCACAAACAACCTTCGGTTTGCCGGGCAGTATTATGATGGTGAGACAGGGTTGCATTATAACTGGTTTCGTTATTATGATCCTCAGACAGGCAGATACCTGAGGACAGATCCTATAGGATTCTTTGGTGGTGATTTGAATCTGTATGCGTATGTCGGAAGTGATCCTAATATCTGGATAGATCCGTGGGGGTTGGCTAGATATTACGTCAATTACACTATCAAATCTTATGGTGTTGTAATTGCCCCTGTTGGAATGACAACAATTAAAGGTATTGTTGTTTCCACTCAAAGGAATCGAGATGGTACATTTAATGCTATAGAATTCGAAGGGAAATTTTATGGAGAGGCTTTCGGGCCATTACCTTGGGCTTCAACTGTTAATAATGAGGAGTATTTTGAGGATAATTGTGAAAAGGCTGATGTAACAAACATTGCAGGAAGATCTTGGTTTTTGTCTGGCTCAATGGCTTTATATAATTTAGGCGTTTCTGGTGGTGCTTATCGATTCGGGAGCATGAGAGGCACAAAAGAAACACCTTCGAAAGCACAAGGTTTAGATTTGGGCGTTGATTTCATGATGGGAAGAACTTGGACCAAGGGTCCAATAATAAAAGTTTATCGGGGTATTTTCCCTGAGAATAGGTAATTTATAGATATGGATATTATACATTTTATTATTAATCCAGTAACGGCCTATGGTTGTATTATAGTTGCAATAATTTGCTTTAGGAGAGAAAAAGCATCAATTAGTCAAGCATTGATGATTCCATTCCGAAGAGCAACTTTAATATTTAAACCTAAATTCACTGAGATTTTTACAGTACCCGGTATCATCTTGTTAATTTTAGGTTCTCTTATAGCATTGATTGATGTTGTTGCGTTATAGCTCAATCCGTGGTGTGGGGTCAAATCTTTCATCGTGACAAATGTGGTGAAGTGGTGAAGTATGTGAATACTGTAAAGGTTATCGGCAATAGGTTAATGAATGGGGTCTTTCATGGTGACAAGCAGTGACAATCGACATTCAAACCTTAAGAAGAAGGTAAAGAAACAGTAAAAATGAATAAAATTCATAAAAACAAGACATTGATATTATTATCATTTTTATCAGCATTAATATCATGTTACACATTACTCCTTCCGCAAAACTCATATGCCGGAGATTCAATATGCGCAAGTGTAAAGATCGAGATCAGGCAGGAGCTTACGCTGGAGCGGCAGGCATTTGATGCGCACATGCGTATTACCAACGGCCTGGACATCGTAACACTCGAAGATGTGGACATAGACATCTACTTTACAGATGAAGACGGCAATGCAGT
>CAJVYT010000493.1 GCA_913009765.1 uncultured candidate division Zixibacteria bacterium | reverse complement strand
TTTGCTGATTTTGTTTTTTGTTTTTTGTTTTTTTTTTCAAGCAGAAGACGGCATACGAGATATATCAGTGTGACTGGAGTTCAGACGTGTGCTCTTCCGATCTAAACCTCATGGGGTCGTCTCAAACTGTTTTATCCCTACCCATGTAAAGGTGTCCCCTTATCATCATTCCCAACTTTCGAGACATTTGTCGGATTGCAAAACGGACAAACGTGGGTTGCTGCAGACACCATCTCTATTCTTACCAAAAATCATGAATACATGTCTATCCATCCGGAATTCATGACTTTCGCCGGAGGAGGCAAAACCGTCACAGGAACAACAACTCAGTTCTCTTCGTCTTTCACCGGCACAATTACATTTCGTGCTGTGATTAAATGACCTTTCTGCAATGGTACCGGAAGTACAAAGAATACTGTTATGATGGTCTTAACCATAATTATCCTTATCCTTTCAATCCTAACAGAACAATATTTTTGCTATGAAAACAAAAATCAGCATCCTATATTTAATTGAAAATAATTTTGAAAAAAAATTGACAATTTTGAGAGCAATAAAAGAAGCAGCTTATGTTGGAACTATAGGGATTATTGTAGCAATTATCTCGATAGTAAGCTTGAATTATAAGATACAGATTGGACCTATTATTTTAGGATTAGGTATATTCCCTATAATGGGTATTATTTTCTCAAAACGTAAAATAACATCTTCAGTCCCTGACCTCATATTTGGAGCCATAGATACAGGTTTATTGGTAATCCCGGCAATCGCAGGAGCAAAATATTATGGAATTATCGGTGCAATTGCTGGTGGTGTTGTGGGAGATGCCATTACTGATTCTATTGCGGGATTTTTTGAAGGAAGCATCGCCAGATGGTTACGCGAACATGGTATTCAAGAATCCAGAGACCCTATTTCCACATCGTTGGGTAAGATGTCCGGCTGCTTAATTGGGGCAGGTTTAGTAATGACTTGTACATCAATCATAGGTATTTCATTCTCTTAAAATTAGACATGATATTTTTTTATAGAGTAAAATACTTTAACTGTTATGACAGTTCTTTATGCAGCAAAAAGTTCGTATATGCAAAATCTATATAAAGAAATAAAACAAATTTAATTATTGAAAAAGCCCATCGTTTTATAGCCCAAAAACCACATTTATATAAAAACGAAAAAAACACAAAAATAGAGGCTGTTTTTGGTATCAAAAAGAGGGATAAATTGCAAATGTCCACTAATGCCTACACTCACAAAAGGTTAGTAAACAGTGTGAAACTAGTCGAAAAGTTTCTTTATTCTATTGTCTTCCAACGGGTTCCGCCCCTTGTGGAGTAGCCAATTTTGACTCTAAAATCGAACGGCACAAAAGTTTGGGGAGAGTGAGGTTCACCCCGCTTTATCATAACTCGTTGCTACACAATCTATTACGACGAAACCTAACATCCCGCTCCCGGTACTTTTCTAATTATAATTCTATCAACTCACAGCAATATGAAAAAAATAATTATGCGTTTGCCCGCTACAAAGTTATATTAACTCAATAATATTAATACTGGATTTGATAATGGCTATTACTAAACTTGAAAAATTATTTAAAAATATCTGTCTCGATAAACCGTCGCAAAAAGCAATCGACAGTTTTAAAAAATATCCAAATCAAAAAGATTTAAGCAACTTCTTGGTCGAGATACTAAAAGCGTTTCTTAAAGAAATCAACTCTACAAACAGATGGGATTCTGATTTGGAATATGGCATCGCACATTCATGTCGTATCCTTGGTGAATTAAAATCTGCTGAAGCATGTAAGCCAATGATTGAACTGATGGATAAAGTTAAAGACAACTGGGAAGCAATTGTTTACGACTCTATAATGATTGGCATGGAAGGTATGGGTGAACCTGCATTAGAACTTGTTTATGAAAAGTACCAAACTGATAAAGAAAACCCCGAATTAGCATCAACCTGGATATAGATTCTCGCTCAGCTTGGTGTAAAAGATCAAAGAATAAATCAGGCTTTGTTAGAGCATTTGAAAACTGACCCTGATGAAACAGTACTTTTGATGGGTTACTACAGCGATAAGTCTTTTCTTCCAATCATAGAAAGTTATGTAGAAAATATAGCTGAATACTTAAACGAAATTCAGCTCGACGCATTTTCTGGTATTCGGTATGAAGAACCTTTTGTAGGATAATATCTCACGCTTCGTAAATCATTAGTAATCCTAAAAGAAGGGATTCAACCAAGTCATCCCGAATTCGATAAAAAAGTTGAAGAAGTAGACCGAAAGCTTCTCAAGTATACAGACTTTTCGATTTTCGATACACCTGATACTGTTCCAAATTTAAAAGTTGGTCGCAATGATACTTGTCCATGTGGCAGTGGAAAAAAATACAAAAAGTGCTGCTTATTAAATTGAATTATGAAACAGTATTTATTCCCATGGACCGGGAGCTGTCCATTTTGAAGTAAAAGATGATTTAGATTTTATAGCTCTTACAATCGGTTCGAGAAATATTTTTATAGTTACCATGATTTCGTTAAAATCATCAGGAAGAGATTCTAAATCAAGTTTATGATAAAATGCTTTCCATTGAGTTTCTTTTACCTGAACAAATTGCTCAGTAAAAAGAATAATCTCTTCAGACAATTCTGTTTCTCTATTTTTGAAAGTTCTACCAATAGCTTCAAGCAACATATCTCCCTCAAAATTAAACTGTCTTGCCAAAAACCAAATATCATAAAAATCTTTCATTCGACTATTTAATTCACCAAGCGTAATCATTGCTTCAAACTTCTCGGCAATTGTACTCTCAAGACTATAACAAATAATTTCCGGAGCAGGGAAATCAAGTATTGTTGGAAAAACTGCTTTTCTTGCTTCAGGATAAATAATATCTCCAAAACCAATATCAATCTGCATAAGATCGGAAGAGCACACGTCTGAACTCCAGTCACACTGATATATCTCGTATGCCGTCTTCTGCTTGAAAAAAAAAAAAACAAAACAAAAAACAAAAAAATAAATAAAAAAAATAGACGACACAAAACAATCCACAACACAAGCAGA
>CAJVYT010000492.1 GCA_913009765.1 uncultured candidate division Zixibacteria bacterium | reverse complement strand
CCAGAAATCAACCAGTACAACACTCTGCGATTGCAAAACGACCGAATCAAAAGTATCAATCGAAACACTTGTAACTGCATCTGACATATTAAAAGTCCTCCTATATATATAGGTTATTAATAATATTTACCAAAAAACTCTATAAATTATATGTCCTATATAATATCTTTGTCAATTTCTAAAATTAGAATCAATATTATTTAATACGTACAAAATGGGCAAAACCCAAAATCAGTGTAAACCGGATTTTAGCAGGCAATCCCTCAAATTGACTTTTACCCTATGCCTATCTAAACTAAAAAGCTGATAATGATAATTGAGAGTATTAAAAAAGGCTTTAAACTTGCCAATAAGAATTTAGAATTGGTGCTCCTGCGCATAGCTGTTACAATTATCAACCTGATTGTTTTATTTATTTTTCTCGGGTTGCCGGTTATTGCAGCAATAGCGTACTTAGGATTTGATCTGGCTCAGGCAAAAGATTTATTCCCTTTTATTGTTAAGAGTCCATTTGAGTTTATTTCAAAGTATCTTACTCTTATGTTTATTATCGGCATTTCATTTGTATTTTATCTGATATTCACATCCACATTATTTTTATATACCATGGGCGGGACATTAGGGGTATTGAAGAACTCTGCTGCCGATATACAGTATAAATTTTCCATGGCATCTTTTTTTAAAGAGGCTAATATTAACTTTTCGAGATTATTCCGGCTGGTCTCTCTTCTGCTTTCCGGCGTTATTGCGCTGTTTCTTTTATTTATTGTCTCAGGGGTAATGGTTGCCGTTATTATGCAGGCTGTAACAGAAACAGGAAGTGCATTTGAAATGTTTTTTAATTCATTTGCCATGCTGACCATTGTAATTTTCAGCGTAATAATTGTTGTGGCGGGTTTCATATTTTCTGTTTACTCAATAATAGCCCTTGTTATAGAAGGGAAAGGAGCCATGGAATCTATCCGGAGGGCATCTGCTTTTTTAAAAAAAAACCCCCAGGCATTTTTGTTTTATGTGATTCTGTTTACCGGAATTATTGCAGCAAATGTTATCTTTTACAGCATTCAGTTATCTTTCATTGCGGCACCTGTTATGACACCTCTAATTTATCTTTTGAATGTTTTTTTCCAGAATTACCTGACAATTGTTCTATGGAACTCCTTGATCGTTTACTACATAAAAGGCACGGATTACCCTGTCTATTATTCGGGATATGAGATTTAAAAAGAGAGATTGTTGAATATTCAACGTCTGAAATTCCACTCCTTCGTTGAATACTTCCTGAGCACAAGTTCTTCTGCAAGATTCTGTTCAAATTCCGTCGGGCTGTCCGGGATCATTTTTATGCCCAATGTTTTCTCAAAAGACTCTTTTAATGAGCGCTCCAGGTCATTGAAAGATATTCCCGGGGCATAATCTTTAATTGCGCCTATATCCCTGAAACTCGCTGTATCACCGCAGCCCAAGGCATTACACAATTCTCCTGCATTGAAGCTCAGAAGTATAGAGCCGTGTTGAAGGAAACCGTTTTTATACCGCTTCTGCGCACTGCCGACTATTTTTCTGCCCTCAACAGTAATCTCCCCGTATGATACGGCCTTGAAACATGCAGGGTTTTTGTGTCCGGTGTTTCTTTTCTTTTTAAATGAAATCATTGCGTCTATGCCGTTAAGTTCAAGCCCTGATATTATGGCATTACTGATAACAGTATAATTTTCAAGCAGGCTGCCGTTAAACAGTGAAGATTCAGACGTGGAGATACTGTAGGTCAACTCCGAGTCATGAAGAATCGCCCTTCCGCCGGTCTGTCTTCTTACTACAGGATACCCCTTCTTATCGCAATAACCAATATCTATATCCGATACCTTCTGGAAATATCCGATACTCAGTGACGGCCTGTCCCACTGGTACAATCTAAGCGTTGGAGGGGAAAGCTTTTGCCTTACTGCCTCTGAAATTGCCTCATCAATGGCCATGTTGAAAAAAGCATGATTGGTCCCCTGGGTAATGATACGCATGAAATTCATTTAAGTTCGTGAGTGGCACAACTTGAAGAGTTAATCTTTTTTGAGAATGATTTTATGTTTGATAAGGGAAATCTCTTTTATTGAGCCATTGAAAAATTTTTGCTCGCCAAAGAGGTTTCTCATGTATATCTTCCCCTCTTCAGGTTTCAGGATATCTACATTTTCCAGGTAAAGCTCTTCTTTTCCGTCTTTTTCAATATATGCATTTGCTTCACACATTTTTAATTATCTCCTTTACATTTTGAATTAATTCGTCTATCAGATGCGGCAGGGGTTCCCGTCTGAATCCTATAATATATACCTGCTCCTGATTGAGCGGTATTAATAATTTCCTTGCAGGGCTTGATGACACGGCTTCAGCCATCCCGGAAGTTAGTTCACCGAGCATTGCATTGGGCAGCATAATGCTGATGGGTCCTGTGATAAGATTAACTTTTCCGGCATTCCGGATTATGGCATTTTCTCCGCTGGCGCCCCTGTCCGCCCCTGCTTTCATCATAGCTGCCGTAGCTGCTGCATTTGTTCCGAGGGCGGTTATTTCAATTGAATCCCTGAATTCTTCCCGAAGTCTCTTTACGATGAGGCTTCCAATGCCGCCTCCCTGACCGTCAATTGCCGCTATCTTTAACATATTGGAAATTATAAAGAAAAATACAGAAGCAGTCAAATAACTACCCGGGTAACATGGCGGGGCTGTTTCAATCCACGCCCCTGTGCAAGGGGCGACGATTTACGATGTAATTTCATATGCTCTGAAACAGGTTTCAATCCACGCCCCTGTGCAAGGGGCGACTACCAGGACACCCCGGACGGAGCCGGGAGAGGAAAGTTTCAATCCACGCCCCTGTGCAAGGGGCGACGGAGGTAGTAAAGATGGAATTGCAAAATGGTATGTTTCAATCCACGCCCCTGTGCAAGGGCTTTCTATTACCCACAAATATTTTTCAATAAATGAGCACCTTCGATCAAGTTGGCGAATTTTTTTAATCCACGCCATATATGAGTGACTCCGGGCTCCCCATCACTCTTTCTATTGAGGAATCCCCC
>CAJVYT010000491.1 GCA_913009765.1 uncultured candidate division Zixibacteria bacterium | reverse complement strand
GTAAAGCACTTAGTAGACATATGTATAATGACTGTGTCGTAAAAGTTGAACTAAAACGTGAGTTTTTTGTGTTCAAGCAGAAGACGGCAGAAGAGATATATCAGTGTGACTGGTGTTTTTTTTTTTCAAGCAGAAGACGGCATACGAGATATATCAGTGTGACTGGAGTTCAGACGTGTGCTCTTCCGATCTAAATGATTCAATTTTTAAATTTAGAAGTCCATACGGAGAAATACTTATTTCTCTGCGAGTTCGGGTTGTGAATACGTACTGTGTAAATTTATTAGGCGAATCAGGTAAACCATTAAGTATCTTTAGAATTCTTTCTTCAAGGGTCGGTTGATGCGAATCTATTTTTATGTATGACTGCAATAAATTAGGGTAAGGGGCTAATATTTTTTGAGTGACCTTTTTATTATCATGAATAATATCAAGCATACTCTTATAGAGAAAATGTCCATTGATGAAAATATCACCACCCATCCCATCAAAACTAGGTGGGCTGTCGGCAGGTATTGAAGATAATAAGTTCATTATAAAATGATGTTCATCAGCTTCACAATCTAAGAACGTGTACATGTAAAATAAATTTTTTGGTACATCTTTGGGAACAGCATGCTCAACAGTTGAATGATTGATTTTAAGTTCAGCACTTAAATGTTTAGATATTGCTAATTCAATTTCGTATAAATTACTTGCTTTGGAGTGAGCTGTTGTAAATGCATGTATGTCTTTCCCCAACTTGTCGAGTTCAAGAATTATTCGTCGGGAATCATATCCCGCACTGAGCAAACATGATACTTTACTGAAATCCTTGCTTATGTTATTAATAACGCTGCGAAAAAGCCTGTCATTTTCCACGACGTAATCGTCTACAGTCAGTGAATTGTCGATCTGTATCTTATCATACCACCAATAGCGGAATTTTTCTATTTTATTTTGGTGAAATTTTAGAACTGTTGCCGGAGGGACTCTGTAAATATTTTGATACATCGTTTTATCATCAAGTAAATAGCCTAAGACAAACATTTCTTCTATAGCTAAATTGTTAGCCTTTAATGCAGATTCAGTAAGTGACAAAGCTTTTACCTCAGAAGCAAATTTAACCGCATGAGATTGTTGACTATAATACAAAGGTCGTATACCGTAACGGTCAACACCTAACCACAGATTTTGCTCCAAGGGTTGCCATAATGCAAAAGAAAAAATTCCATTTAGCTCAATCAATGCATGCGGTCCTTTTTCAAGTATAAGATAAGAAATAAGTTCCGCAGGATTTGTAATGATAATACGATTATTCGTTTCTTGACGGATTGTTTGAGACATTGATTCTACATTAGTCAAATAACCATTAAACAAACAATAAACACCGGTAACTTTGTCATTTTGTAAATAAGATGATATGTAATCCGGATTATGTAGAATATGAGCAAATGCACAGTTTTTGTCAGATACTTCTTCGGTCTTAAACGATGGTGCGTGTACCATTGGTTGTATTAAATTTTTTAACAAAATAGAAATTTGTTCTTCTCTATTTCTATTATCAACCATACCACAAATTCTTGACATATTGTACCCTTAACTAAATAATTACGCAGATAAAACGTATCTTTTGAAGCAGCTTTTTAAATTATATATTATCTATAACTAATTATTTAGTTTCCCGAATTATAGAGATTTATCAAATCGATAACATCCTGTTCGGTTGCATTGCCCTCTCTGAACAGTTTGATTTTTAAGTCGATATCTTGTCTGTTGGTCATAGGAGCATTATAGTCATACACAAATACTGCCATTTCATTCTCATCGGAAGTGCCGTATCCCTGAGAAATACATCCTTCAATTGTTTGTCTGGTATTGTTGTTGGCAACATTGTAATCAGGGTTTAGATATGGAGCCGATGTACCGAGTGGGACAGATGGAGATAGGACATATTTGCACATATAGTAGTCAAGAGTTGGTGGATTCTCTGCTAACCCAACAGTTCTGGTTTGAGTTGCATTAGTATTGTATCTTCCGCCCCATCCAGACCATTCAGCAGTTGTAAGAAAAATATCCGGTTTGCGACAAAAAGTCATCCATGCTCCGACAGCTTCACCACACGCCCAAGCTTTTTCTGCTGCTGAAGGACCATGACATGCTTGTCCATACGTATGTAAGCTATAATGTTGACCGTCGTTAAATATTCCGTTGGTAGCATTCTCAAGTTCGGCTATGCCCAAAAATGACTTAGTTGCAGAGGTAACTCCGGCATAATCCTGCCAAGTAGTTGAATCGTGATTATTGAGATTTGGAACCTTGATGAATTTTAAAGGAGTCGAGGTTAACTGACCATCTTTATAGACACCATCTTTGAGAGAAATTAACCTATTTGAATAAGGTGAACGAATAACAGGATAGGGCAGATAAAAGAGACATCCGGTAGTTGGCGAGGTCCATTCAAGGCGGACCCATCCTTGAGTAGTAGGAGAGGAAATAACCGGCCAGTTGGTTGAATCATTTTGATTACGCTGGATACGAACAGAGTTAACATTAGCATGACCATTGTTTTGATAGTAAGTAATCATGTCATTAAAATTATAAGGACCGTTGCGGTCAAGCTGTGTTCCTGTTGCGACCCAGTAGCCCGTTGGGACAGCCTGAGTGCATTCTACAAATAAAATTTCTCCGTTAAATCCGCCCGGTCGATTTAAAATCATGTCAATCAAACCTATGCAGTTGCCACAATTTGAGCCACCTTGGTTTGGCCATTGACCGTTTGGGTTGATTACAACAACATCATCAATACCGATAAAGTTTTCAATCCCGCCGTATTTCATGTCAAAGACTTTAGCTACATTTTCAGCCGGGGTTCCATTTTTTGCGATATAAATATTCTCGGTTGTGCTGAATTGAGAATTTATTGATGCAAGCAGTGATTCATTTAAAATTGCACCGCCGATAATTGCACCGCCGGTATATTGAGACATTTCTTTTATAAATTTTCTTCGGTTTATTTTTTTAGATCGGAAGAGCACACGTCTGAACTCCAGTCACACTGATATATCTCGTATGCCGTCTTCTGCTTGAAAAAAAAAAAA
>CAJVYT010000490.1 GCA_913009765.1 uncultured candidate division Zixibacteria bacterium | reverse complement strand
TATGGACATCGATAGCTATAATCCAAGTTATTTTTTTTTGTTTTATTTTATTTGTTTTTTCTTTTTTTTTTTCAAGCAGAAGACGGCATACGAGATATATCAGTGTGACTGGAGTTCAGACGTGTGCTCTTCCGATCTCCTCTTTTTGAAATGGGAATGGAAAAAATTACAACAGGTCAAATATGTCTTGAAGAACTACTCAAAGAGACCTCAAACATCGACTCTTTTGAAGTAAATAAAGTCAAAAAAACGGTAACGGTATAAAATGTCAACAGAGTTTGCATATAAAGCTGTTACAACTGACGGTAAGCCTCATCAAGGGGAATATGTCGCTGAGAATAAAGAACAAGTGTCAGCATATCTTTCCGATCACGATCTTATCCCTGTATATATAAAACAAAAAAAAGAAACAACAGCATTTTCATTCTTAAAAATGTTTCAAAAGCTCAACTATGAAGATTTGATTATGTTTACCAATAATCTCTCAACAATGTACAGAGCCGGTATACCTATTTTGAGAGCCTTATCAATTATCAAGATTGGAAAATCACAGTCACTGTTTAATTTAGCTCTCCCCAAAATACACGCTGATGTTCAGGCAGGAAAATCTTTGTCTGACTCAATGAAAGATCATAGAGATATTTTTTCCGATGTGTACATCAGTTCAATTGCCGCCGGTGAAGAATCCGGTAAATTAGATGAGATTTTAGATAAACTTGCCAAAATGCTTGAGAAAGAGATGGAAATCTCACGGCTTATAAAATCCGGTTTACGTTATCCGATAATTGTTTTGTCAATTATTGGATTGGCATTTACCGTAGTAATGACATACGTCGTACCAAAATTTATTGATTTTTACGCATCGTTTGATGCTGAACTTCCACTCCCCACCCGAATTATGATTGGAACAAGTCAATTTATAACAAACTATTGGTGGGTACTATTAGCAATAATTGGCGGTATAATATATGCCTATAAATATGCTATGAGTAAACCAAAGGGAAAATTAGCAATAGACCATGCAAAACTAAAAATACCAGTATTTGGCAATCTTATTATAAAAGGAAATGTCGCCAGATTTTCTCTCATGTTTCAAATCTTGTTTAAATCAGGCTTACCGATTATCAAATCATTAGATATCCTGACCACATCTGTTACAAACAGCATGATTCAGAAAGAGATACAAAAGTTAGCTGATTTATTTCAAAGAGGTGCCGAACACGAATTACTGCAAACCGAGTTTATCTTCTTCCCAGATTTAGCTAAACAGATGATTGCAATAGGATTAGAATCCGGTTCGCTTGAAAAAATGCTGCTTGAAATCGGGGAACATTATTCCAAAGAAGTTCAGTATACATCACGACATTTAACAGCAATCTTAGAACCGGTTCTTACTGTTATAATATCCGGTTTTGTATTATTGATGGCGTTGGCGATATTTATGCCAATGTGGAATTTAATCAAGGTTTTTAAATAAACGGAGCTTAACTTTTCACATAAAATGCCGAATTAATGTAGTGAAACAGTAAAACAGTATAATAATAACTAATTATATCCCTTTTAATTTTGGAGGGTCTTATGAGACTCAAAAACAATCAAAGCGGCTTTACTCTTATCGAGTTAGTCATGATCATTGTTATTTTAGGTATTTTAGCAGCAGTAGCAATTCCTAAATATCAAGATCTTTCCTCAGAAGCAAAAGAGGCATCCGCACGCAGTTCCCTTGGAGCTCTTCGTTCTGGTATTACTATTTTTTACGCCAATCAAGCTGTTACTACAGGTACAGCAACATGGCCTACCTTAAGTCAGCTTGAAACATCCGGTACAGTCATGGCACAAGCTCTTCCGAAAAATCCGTATCAAGCTGATGCTAATGCTCCTGACTCTGTTGTTACCGGCGTTACCAAAGGTGTTATCGTAGGCACTCGCGGCGGATGGGCATATAATGCGACGACCGGAGAAGTCTGGCCGAATACATCTACCGGCTCAGAAAATAACTGGTAATAAGAGAAACTCCTGATGGAGAACTCAACCAATAAGTTTCCGAACAAGCTCAATCAGGGTGGCTTCACTCTGATTGAGCTTGTCATAGTTATAATTACTCTTGGAATACTTGCTGCTGTTGCAATTCCGAAGTTTTCAAATATTACCGAAACTTCTAAAAAAACAGCAACAAAAAAAGAAATGCTTGCAATAAAAAGAGCAATAACCGGAAACCCGGAAGCTCTGGCAGGCGGAAGATATATAGACCGAGGCTTTGAAGGCGATGTAGGATTTGTTCCATCGCAGCTTCAAGACTTAACAGCCAAACCCGGTTCAGTTTCGGTCTATAACAAACTGACATCGCTCGGATGGAATGGACCGTATATTGATAATACAGCAAACGCATATCTTACTGATGCTTGGAGTAATAACTATATTTTTGATACTGCTAACAGGCGAATTATTTCGATACATGGGACAGACAGTATTATCGTTAATTTTTAAACATAATGCAAACGTATGATAAACAAAATTAAAAACTTTATCACTTTAAACAAGAGTTCATCGAAGTCAAAACAAACTGAAGGTGACTTTTTAGTTACAAGAGTTATTCCCAAAAAAGAATTTCTTTTTGGAAAAGTTCTTTCTTTTTCTTTTGATAATCATTCCGTACAAATGGCAGCATCATTTCATTATGGACGTTCATTTAGAATTATAGATGTTCATAAAGAATATTTTATACCTGACCCCAAAACATCACAAACCATTGAAGATTTTTATGAACAAAGTATAAAATTATTTATTGATCAGTATAACAGTCGATTTGCAAAAATATTTGTAACCTTAACTGGTGAATCAACACTGTATAGAACTTTTTTACTCCCCTACTTAAAACATAAAGAATTAGCAACAGCTGTTCAATTTGAAGTCAAAAAAGTTATACCATTTCCTATTGAAGAATCTATTTATGATTTTCGAGTTATTCAGCAAATTGAAGACTTAGAAAGTAGTCGGGTAAAAGTATCGCTTCATGCTACTACAAAAGAAAATATTCATAAACTATTAACACCATTTCAAAAGCATAACATAAAAGTTGATAAAA
>CAJVYT010000489.1 GCA_913009765.1 uncultured candidate division Zixibacteria bacterium | reverse complement strand
TTATTGTTTTTTTTTTAATGATACGGCGACCACCGAGATCTACACTCTTTCCCTACACGACGCTCTTCCGATCTGGTGCAAACATTAAATTTGGGATTATTGATTCTTTAGGCAATATCGTGTATCGTGAACAAAAGCCTACTTTATCTGAAAAAGGACCTCAAGCATTACTTCACCTTGTCACAAACATAGGCGAAAGACTTCTCTATTTTGCTGCTGAAGAAGAATTAGATATCAGGCATATAGGTGTCGGCTCTCCGGGGGCAGTGAATACACAAACAGGAGAAGTTATAGGTCCATGTCCAAACATAGAAGGATGGACAGGTACACAGATTGGCGAAGCACTTTACGAAAGATTAAATCTTCCAATATTTGTTGATAATGATGTGAATTCAATGGCACTCGCTGAGTATACCTTTGGTGCCGCTCAACAAAAAAATAGTGTCGTCTGTGTTACAGTAGGTACCGGAATAGGTGGTGCTTTTATATATGACGGCAAAATTATGCATGGGCATAATTACACCGGTGGTGAATTAGGACACATGACTATTAACTTTGACGGTCCCGAATGTGCCTGCGGAAATAAAGGGTGTATTGAAGCGTACTGTTCATCAAAACATATATTACAACGTGTAAGACTATCACTAAATGGCGAATTAAGCCCAATATTTACTGATGTTTTAAATTCAAATATTGACAACCTAACCATAAAGAAACTTTTTGCCGCTAACAAAAAAGGTGACAATATCGCAAAAGCAGTTATTGCTGAAACAGCATCGTATCTCGGAATAGGATTAGCAGGTATTGTAAATCTCTTAAATCCTGAAATGGTTGTCATTGGCGGCGGCATAACAGACGGCGGCGGAAATTTTGTTGGACTGGTTTTTGAAGAGATTAAAAAGCATGCATTTTCATCTGCCGTTGAAAAAATGCAAGTTGTAAAAGCATCTCTTGGTAATGATGCCGGTTTTATCGGTGCAGGACTTTTAGGTGAAAATAAGTAAAGGAATATATTATGAATAATGAAAAAACAGCAGATGAACCACTAAGTTTTAAAATTGCTTTATGGCACGGCTATATTATTTCCGGAATTTTTCTGCTATATGGCGGAGTGCAAATTGTTCTTTCAATATTAGACCGTAATTATGTAACTATGGGGCAGATGATTTTATTTGCTGCCTTGGGGTTAGTTCTTCTTATGGCTGTATTATCATATGGTGAGAAAAAAAAGATAGGGTGGTATGGGCTGATTGGAATGAATATTCTTATTATTATTTTCGCTTTAATCGGATATGACAAATATGAGAATATTATTTTGCTTATTTTATCGGTAATTTCTCTTTCAATGTTGTATTCTGAGAAGACAAAAAAATTATTATAGCAACAAAGTTAATTTTCAGTTGACATCTTACGATAAAATAGTAGATTGTCAATTCTAAATTGTATTAATTGGCGCCCTAGCTCAGTTGGTAGAGCAACGGACTGAAAATCCGTGTGTCCGCAGTTCAATTCTGCGGGGCGCCATATTTTTATATCTCTGTTAAAAAAATCATAAATATTCCGATACATAAACCATGAAAGCTTTAGATTTTAATTTAAAAAATGACCTTGTTTTTGATATTGAAAAAGGTCAAACCTCATTTAAAGACTCAAGATTAGTCATTTTTGATGTAAACGCTATTGGATTATTACGTCAAAATCTGATAGATGAAATCGGTTTTGAAAAAGCAAAAGCGTTTTTCTTGAAATTTGGCTATCAAAATGGGTACACTGACTTCTTGCAGATGAAAATAAATTATTCATTTGAATCAGAAATGGAATTATTAGCATCCGGTCCGGTTATACATACTTGGGAGGGGATAGTATCTGCTAAACCTACGGAAATACAGTTTGACCGTGAGAAAGATGAATTTTATTTTACAGGAAAATGGGTTAATTCTTATGAAGCAGAACAGCATTTATGTTTCAACGAAATTACTGATGAACCAATTTGCTGGTCTTTAATGGGATACGCTACCGGTTGGGCTACTGCCTTTTTTGGGAAATTAGTAGTAGCGATTGAACCGGTATGTCGAGGAAAGGGAGACTCTCATTGCGAGTGGAAACTTCAAAGACCTCATGCATGGGGTGAGATTGCAAAACCATATGTCAAAATTTATAATGAATTGATTGCAGGCAAATAAATGGCTGAGAGATTAATACAATATTATAAATATATTCGTGACGTAGCAGGATATGAGGGTAAAATTGATCTTGCGACTACTACGAAAATTCCGTCTACAAAAGCAGCTATGGAACCCGATTCAGAAGAAAATATCAATAAATTCAAAGAAGCCATAAAAAAGATCACCGGTTTAGAAGCTCCGGACCTTTAATCTCAAATTCTTATTTAAAATTTTCATCAATTAAAATAAATCAGTTGAATTTCAGATAAAAATGCTGAATATTCATCTATATGGAAATAATAAAAACAATTTTTGAATCAGTGCATCTTATAAGACCAAATCTTCTTGAGGACAATCGAGGATTTTTCTTTGAGTCATACCAAAAAGAGAAACTCAAACAACTTGGTATTGATAAAGAATTTATACAGGATAACCATTCTTATAGTAAAGAAACAGGCACAATTAGAGGTATGCATTTTCAGTCACCTCCCAATGCACAGACTAAACTTATTCGAGTTATAAGCGGTTCAATTAAAAACTACTTTGTAGATATAAGAAAAAACAGCCCTACTTTTAAGCAGTTTTATTCCGTTGAATTATCATCTGAAAACAAATTATTATTATATCTTCCGGTAGGTTTTGCAAACGGATTTATAACTCTTGTGGAAAATTGCGAAATCCTCTATAAGGTTGACAACTATTATGCCCCTGACTCTGATAAATCATTTGCATATAATGATAGCGAGATTGATATAAACTGGGGTATATCATCACCAATTTTATCTAAAAAGGATATGATTGCACTCCCTCTTTCTGAGATAGGCACACCTTTTCTCTATGGGAAAAATTAGATCGGAAGAGCACACGTCTGAACTCCAGTCACACTGATATATCTCGTATGCCGTCTTCTGCTTGAAAAAAAA
>CAJVYT010000488.1 GCA_913009765.1 uncultured candidate division Zixibacteria bacterium | reverse complement strand
ATCTGAAACATCGCGATGAACCCCGCGGCATCGGCGGCCTGTTCTTTGATGACTTTAACGAACAGGGATTTGATCACGCCTTTGGTTTTATGCAAAGTGTCGGCGATCATTACCTTAAGGCCTATTTGCCGATTATGCAAAAACGCAAAAATATATCTTATGGCGAACGGGAACGCGACTTTCAATTGTATCGCCGTGGGCGTTATGTCGAGTTCAACCTGGTCTACGATCGCGGGACACTGTTTGGGCTGCAGACTGGTGGCCGCACGGAATCGATTTTGATGTCACTGCCACCACTGGTGAAGTGGCGCTATGATTGGCATCCGGAAGCAGGTTCCGCCGAGGCGGAGCTATATGAGGTTTTTTTGAAACCGAAGGACTGGGTTTGATTGTTTTATTTTTTTCTAGACAAGTAATTTAATTTACGCAGTTTTCCGCCTGATGGCGGGTTACTTTCTCTTACTTGTCTAAGAGAAAGTAACCAAAGAGAACGACACCCCCTACATCGCACCGCTACGCGGTACCCTTCACTACGGAGTAAAAACCGGGGCGTTCGTCTAACTCGCCGATGGCATAAAACGCCATTCGGACTCGAGCAGGAGACTCACTTCTCCGATTTTTATCTCCTGCGTTCCGGTGCGCTGTAAAGGGGAGGGTAAAAAACACCTTCATTTTAACGGTGTGGTTTACACAAGTTTGATTTTTGTTCGTTGACGGAGCAATATATTGCAATGCTAAATGGACTTAACTTGCTGATTTTATTATTACCCAGTTATTTAGACTGCCTAAAAGCAGATTGCGCAATCTGCTTTTAGGTCTCATATATATAGTTATATTTACTTGGTGGTCTGACAAACATAAGGAATACTAGTTTGAAATTACAATTTCAGAGCAAGCACATATCAATTGAGCAATTCGACTCAGTAGAGATAACTGACTTTCTGGTTCTGACTGGGGTTAACGGCTCAGGGAAAAGTCATCTTTTAGATGCAATTGATAAGAGGCATGTGGTGATTGTAGGTATGGAGCAAGCACATATCGTGCTATTTAATTATGAAACGTTCAGACTTGAAAATGAGTCTGCGATTAACGCCCATCAATTATCAGCTGAGCGAGAATCTGCTTGGCAGTATCATGAGCAAAATATCAAGAATAATGCACAGAGTTGGCGAACTAGTTTAGGGGCTAACTATGAACCGCTTAAGGCTTCATGTGAGGAAGACAAAAAGAGCTTTTGGAGCGTAAGTACTGACGCAATGAGACAATATAAACAGCAATTCAAAAACTACTTCAATAATCCGAATATTAAAAATAATCAACAAGCGCAAGGGATATGCTCATTAGCAAAAAAAGTTCCATACAGCATAGACGAAATCCAGCATGATGCTTTTATTCGGATGTATAAACCGTTTGTATTTAAGAATGATTTTCTTCCCTTTCAACTAGGAAAAATATTTTGGGATTACTATGTAAAGTATCGTGGCAATCAAGTAAATGGATATGAGAATGAAAAAAACGGAAAAAACTATAGCTATTTAACTGAAGAGGAGTTTTTTAAGGTTCATGGTGAGAAACCATGGGATTTAGTCAATCGTATCCTAGAGACATTCGAAACTCTCCAGTACAAAGTTAACTCTCCGGAAGGCTCAGATTACTTTGGTAATTTCCAGTTAAAGCTAAAACACACTGAAAAAGACAATCTAGAAATAGATTTCAGTAGCCTATCGTCTGGCGAAAAAATACTTATGGCACTTGTCGCATCTGTTTATAAATCTTCTTCTGACAAGCATTTCCCAGATATATTATTGCTTGATGAGGTAGATGCGTCACTTCATCCATCTATGATGAAGAATATGCTTGAGGTAATAGACAGTATTTTTCTCAAACAAGGCGTGAAGGTGATCTTGGTAACACATTCACCTACAACTATTGCTCTTGCTCCAGAAGAGTCAATCTATGTGATGAATCGTGAAGGAAGGGATCGAATAGAAAAAAAGTCTAAGCAAGATGCGCTCAATATACTTACCCAGGGATATGCAACTATTGAGCAGGGCTTGAAGCTGTTTGATGAAGTAGCAAGGTCTAGTCTGACAATTATTACTGAAGGAAGGAATACTCACCTAATCTCAAAAGCACTACAAATAAATGGAGTTAATGATATCGAGGTATTGGCTGGTGTTGAAGGGGTTTCTGGGAAGAACCAATTAAGGACAATATTCGATTTTCTATCTAAAACAGACCATTCCAATAAAGTAATTTTTGTTTGGGATTGCGATGTTAATATTGGGGTGCAAGCATCAAACAATACTTATCCTTATGTTCTCCCGCCCAATCCTGATAACAAGATCGCAACTAGTGGCATTGAGAATCTCTTCCCGGAACCATTATTTAACAACTTTATAAAAACAATAACCCTACCGAATGGGGATGTTATCACCGAGTTTGATGGGAACAGTAAACGCGACTTTGAGGCCTTTATCCTCGACAGGAGCGATCCCGATGATTTCCAGAAATTTTCTCCATTGATTGCTGAAATAGACAGGGTGAAGCAACTTTGAAGTTCGTAAATATAACAAGCCCTTCCAGTCCGACGCGGCGGAGCCGCGCGGCTGAAGGGCGACGTTAGGTAGTTTTTGACTTACCCGCGATCTCGGGAGGCCGCTCTCGCACTTCCTTGTGCTTCGCGGCACTCGTGCATCCATGCACGTCGCCCAGCTTTTGCCTACTTTTGGCTTCTTCCAAAAGCCCGTAGGTTGGGGTGAATGGTTTTTATGAACCCCAACGTCTTTTCCCTACATTGTTGGGGTTCGTTACTCTCACCCCAACCTACAAAAAAACCAGGAGCGGCCTTTGACTTACCCGCGACCTCGGTAGGCCGTTCAGCCTAACAAGTTAAATATTTATTCACAGAGCCCAGGTTATGCACCGCATCAAAGCCAAAGTTCTCTAATACCGTCTTCGCCATCGCGCTGCGTCGGCCGCTACGGCAGTAGACAATTACCGGCCGCTCACGTTTGATCTGGTCATGGGCCTGGTGGATGATCTCCAGGGGGATATTAATCGAGCCGGGGATGGTCCCCTTGGCATGTTCTTCCGGGCTACGGACATCAATCAACTGGGCATCGG
>CAJVYT010000487.1 GCA_913009765.1 uncultured candidate division Zixibacteria bacterium | reverse complement strand
TGACAGTTGTTACATTTTCCTTACAAACTCTCCCCTAATTCGCATCACATCCCTTACTATGAACTCATAAATTATGAAAGAAAAATCCTATGCACAAAAACACTACAAAAAATATTAACGAAAATGGCTTTAAGCCATTTTTCAGGCAAAGCCATTTCACCCTAACCGCATGTTGGAGAATTGCTTAAGTAGAGAAATTTGGCGAAATTGGAAGTTTTAGGTTCCCTTTATATGCGAAACGAACCCATTTTTTGAAAATAAACAAAAACACCCCCGACCCCTCTTAAAAGAGGGGAGTCAGTAACGGTAAAGTTGTATCTGATATGAATATAATTTACACAATTCAATTATATTTTTTGTCAGCCTTTATGTTTTTATAATTGTCATTTCCCCTCTTTTAAGAGTCGGTTAAGGGGTGTTAAAATAAACGCTATTTCAAAAAACGAACCCATTTTGCTGTAACGTTGTGAGTGTGATGAAATTACAAGGAAAAAGTTCAAAAAAGCTGGATTCCCATTTTCATGGGAATGACATTTTTTTATGTTTTTATAATTGTCATTTCCCCTTTTTTAAGAGTCGGTTAAGGGGTGTTTGTTTCTACAGACCGAATTTTTTCCAGCGACCAAGCACCATTTCGCAAAAATCACCGACTGTGTCTATAACTTTGATACTGTATTCTTTTGCCTGCTTGACGTCAAAGTTCGGGTATCCCTCTCCCTCTTTATACAAAAGAATCGATCCGGGAACAGGATACACATCAGCTCCCGGTTTAAAGGTATAGGCAAGTTCAGGGTCATACGTAGATTTGTCAGCGAGGTTTTCATCAATAGCCTGCACCATAGCAGTTTCATCAGTACCGGCATGTCCGCCAACATGACCAAAAAACTCGTCGGTCATTTTGCCGCATAATTCCCACCAATGGATTACTGCTATATTAGCTGATTTCTCTTTATGGAATTCATAGGCAACCGGTTTGAGAGCGGCATTGTTGCCGCCGTGACCGTTCATAAGAATTACATTTTTAAATCCGCTGTCTACAAATGAATCAAGAATATCTCGGACATATAATTGAAATGTCTCAGGTTTAATAGTAGAACCGCCATTGTAACGATAAAGCGATTTAGTAATGCCGTAATTAACAGTAGGAGCAACCAAAGCATTAAGACGTTCGGCAACACCTAAAGCAATTGTCTCGGGAATCAAATTATCGGTACCGATACATGTTGAGCCATGTGCTTCAACCGTACCGACCGGAAAAATAATAGTATCAATTTGAGACGGAACCAGTTTTTGGATAGTCAGCCATGATAGTTTTTGCAGTTCTCTTTCCACAATTTTATTCCTGACGTTCTAATTTTGAAAATATCCGTTCGAGAACTTTTTCGGTTTCATGCGAAGTTACTTCATCACCCTGCAGTCTAAACTGATTGATGTCCCGAACTGCCATTTCAAGTTCTTCTATTTGTTCAACACAGTACCAAATATCAAGTTCTTTCCATTTGAGACCTTTTTCCTTGAGTCCGTTCACAACATCAAGATAGATTGACGGTGATTTCCAGTCAAATTGTGAAAGAGGTAAATGTTGTTTACCTGACATACCTATTATATAATAACGACCTTCAGGAGTTGGTCCGAAAACAGCGTCGGAGTTTTTTAATAAAAGCAATGCTGAGCTAACCATATCAGATGAAACCGTTGGAGTCCTGCTTCCGATAACCAAGACATTTTCATACCCCTGTTTAAAACAGTCATCAAATATATTTTCAATTCTAACTCCCCAACGTTCTTTGGCAAGTTTTACTTTTTTGAATCGTTCTTTAATGAATGTCGGTTCAATATCTTTGGTTTGTTTTGTTACATAATCGGTTACAATTTTTACTAATTTTTTTCTTTCGGGAACATCAACAAAATAAAGTCGGATATCGGCATCTTGTATTATAGAAGCACTCATAATAGTATCTGTGATAAATGCTTGGTGTAAAAAGCGAAGATTATCTCCAACTATTGCACCAAAATCCATAGAGGAACCATCTTCTTGAGGTTCTTGAATACAAACTGCTATTACGGTTTTATTTTTCATCTTAGGCGACATATTTTTTCACTATGTTAATAATTAAACTTTTATAAAAACAAATATAGTTAGATGCATTTTTCCAGTCAAGTATCTATAACAAATTTTTTGAAATAAAAAAAAACGTGCAAAAATTATATCATGCACGTTTCATTAGTTTTTTAAAATTACTTTATTTCACTTTTTGCATTTCAGATAACATATCTTCCGGACCTACAACTCCAATTAGTATCTTTTTCACATTTCCGTTTGAATCTAAAATCAACACAGTCGGCAGAGAATATGATTTTATTCCAAATCGTTTCATAAACTCTATTGATTCAGGCGAGTCAGATTTTTCAAGTTGAATTTTTAAAGCTACAAAACGTGCGGATTCATCTACTACACTTTTGTCATGAAAAGTCTTTTCATCTAAAACTTTACAATTGGCACACCATGTTGCCCACGTGTCAATGATAACAGGTTTACCTGTTTGTTTTGCCAGTTTGAGTCCATACTCTAAATCTGTTTCCCAATCAATTGTTGCTTTTTCTTCAGAGGCTCCACTTAATCCGACAGATGACATCTTGGGCAGAATAAATCCATTCGTCAATAAACTTCCACCGAGTAAATAGATAGCAGTTATAAATGCTATAATCCCGATAAATTTCTTTAATCTGTCAAAGAAAGGTGATTCAGCAGAAAGCTTATCAAGACCTCCGCCAAATACAGCAAGAGCAAGCAGTAAAAGTCCTGTTAAGATGACTAAAATATATTCGGGCAAGATAGTACGCAAGAAAAACAGAGCCATCATAAGCAGTACAAACCCAAAGAATTTCTTGACGGTTTCCATCCATCCCCCTGCCCCCGGCAATGAATTTATTGCAGAAGAAAATGTTCCGACAATAATGTACAAAGTACCAAGCCCAATAGCAAAAACAAAGAGTATGATGAGATCATTGATCTGAAACAAGAACAGTCGTATGGCTTTTATCATGACCCGGCGAACGACAATGCCCGGTTTAAACTTTTTTTTAACCCTTCACAAGATGTTATCAACAACATTACACCGGATGATTA
>CAJVYT010000486.1 GCA_913009765.1 uncultured candidate division Zixibacteria bacterium | reverse complement strand
TACTGCAGCATCTTTGCCTTCAGCTACCCTTCGCCTCCATCAGGCTGGGTATGGACTTAACCGGTTATTTGTGTCATTATTCCCGGTATCACCAGTTAGCAGCCGGGCCTTGCCCGGCACACAACAATTTAATGCTCATGAATTCTCAACCGCAAGACCCTTTTTGATATTTATTAGTTTGAGGTATGAAAATAATAATTTTGTATATTAATTCGTTTCAGGTTGAGAATCAGATATCGTTAGACGACTAAAGAAACATTTATAATAATGCATTCGAATCGATCATTTACACAATGTTATATCGATGAAAGTATACACAATAAGGCTGGATTTGTTGTAACGGCATTCGTGTTTGCATCAGGACGTTTTGATCGCGTGGTTGCTAAAATTCTTAGCAATTCTGGACTTACACCGAAACAAGATGAGTTCAAAAGTAGCATTCGTATGGACTCCAATCCCAAAATGCGAGCTGTTCGTGACGGACTTCTAACCCTGGCTGGATCAGGTTCAAGGGTTGCCGTGTATATTGGCCCATTCGACTCTTTTGGATTTGAACGGGACAATCTTGGCAAGCATAGTCTTCAGGCATTACAATCAATTCTTTTGAGAAACAGTATTAAGCCCTCTCGCCTTTCCGTGTATTTTGACAGGGATATATTCCCTTCTGAACGCGAAGCCATCCGCCTCCATAACATGTTCCATTATTTGCGTCCATGCCGTATCTATCCGTGTGAGGATTCACACGATCGGCTAGGCATTCAAGTGGCAGATGCAGTAGCACATAGCGTTGCTCAAATTCTAAAAGAACAAATTACTGGAAAGGAGAAGATGGTTGATATTGGAGGTCCAGGGACAGGCTACCCGAAAAAAACAATGGCTCCTTTGGGTTGGGAGCTGCTTATGACGTTTCGTAGCGGACTACTCACAAGACCAATAGCATACGAAAGCGAGCAATACGATGCTGCTGCAGATCCTGTGATCCTTGATCCCGTAAATGATGATCCTGCTAACTATTTACAAAATCCGGTTTTACTCGGGTGGGGTGTGCAAGTAGCTCCTGAAGCAGATGAACCTTTGCGTCAAGGCGTGGAGAAATCTTTTGGTAAAATATGGCTTGGATGTATACATTGAAGATAAAAAAACATCGTCTAACCAGACAGTGCAGGTGAAATCGAACCAGCGGGGATGAATTTAGCTCTCAATATATTTTGATGTTCAAATCAGTCTATTGCATGTTAGTATTCTCAATGGTTCGATTCACTGACTTTCGCGTTAGATTTTACTAGCATTTAACATCTTATTCAAATGAAGACACAGACAGCAATAAATCCTATAAGGCTATTTTACAGTTATTCTCACAAGGATGAAAAATACCGTAAAATCCTTGAGAACCATCTTACGATCCTACGCAAACAGAATATTATTCAGGAATGGCATGACAGAAAAATTATTCCAAGTATGGATTGGGCCTCTGAGATAGATAAAAATCTTGAAAATTCACAAATTATTCTATTGCTTATTAGTTCCGATTTTCTTGCATCAAAATATTGCTATGACATAGAGATGAAAAGAGCCTTAGAAAAACATGAAAAAGGTGAGGCTAAAGTAATCCCTATAATGTTAAGGCCAGTAGATATCGAGGGTGCACCATTCTCTAAAATACAAGCATTGCCTACTGATAGCATTCCTGTAACAATGTTTAAAAATCAAGATACTGCATGGGTTGATATTTCTAAAGGTATTCGGAAAGTTTGTGGAAATTGTCAGAGTTCACTTTCTTTGGATTCGGTAAAAACACCAGAACCTAAGACGAATGAAGATGTGAAGCTGATTACGAAATCTCGGGGAGTTGTTTTAGGCAACAGAGTATTCGTTAGATCTGGACCGACTGTTGGAGCAAAATGGGTTGTTAAGCTTGATCAAGGTGAGGAAGTTGAGGTTTTGGAAAGTATAAATACAGAAGCTCAATGGGAATTTCAACTGATTAATGATATTGACTTTAAATCAGAGAATGGTAATTCTTATAAGCTAAAAGCTGGACGTGGTCTTATAATATCCGGAGAAGGCAATAATGTTTATCGTGTTGAAATTAATCGGAGCTATGGAACTGATATAGGATTTATTCCAAAAGATCTCTTGAATCATTTATACCCAGCTAAGTGGTATCACATCAAGAAAAATCTTTTAAAGGGCTGGATATTCCATAGATATCTTAGAGTTTATTAAAAGATTGTTTTGAGGCGATTTTGCATAGAGAACTTACGATAGAAGAAATAGATCATCTAAATGAATGCGGTTGGAATGATTATCGTAATAATATTTTTATATGGATAAGAGCATTAGAGCAGCGACTATATGTAATAAATCAATCATACATTATCCGTAGCTACTCCTGTTCAACTTCTGAATCAGGATTAGGTAACGAAAGGAATACTCATTGTACACCTAAAGGCTGGCACGAAATCGTACAGAAAATAGGGCAAGGTTTGCCAGAAGGTGCTATCTTAGAATCGCGCAATTGGACAGGCAAAGTATGGACGCCTAGTTCAGGAATAGAAAAAGATCTCATACTTAATCGTATTTTGTGGCTGTCTGGTTTAGAAAAAGGATATAACAGCGGAGAAAGTGTAGACTCGTTTAAACGCTACATATATATTCATGGAACAAATAGAGAAAATGATCTTGGAAGTGCTTCATCCCAGGGATGTATACGTTTAAATAATGAAGATATTATAGATTTATTTGATTTAACTTCTGTGGGAAACAAGGTGTTTATAGAGTAATATTAGAATGTTGTTTTTTGATATCAATGATAAACACTTAGATTTTATTGATTCTGAAGGATATTAATAGTTATAAAATCTAACGTTGGAGATTGAACGAGTACCACAGGGAGCTTTTTTAGCTGGCAGTGTTTTGAGATGTGCGAATTAGTTTGAGGCATGTTCGTATGCTTCAGTGGTACTCGTCACTCAACTCATCGTTAGCAGAGTCCGTGGTGTCTCCGTGGTGTCAGGTCTACACATTTTACAAGTTAAGCTGATTTTGAACAAGTTCAATTTTTTTCCTGAGCTTTTTATTTCTTTGTAAAACCTGGCTGAAGCGAGAACTTGCTAATGATACACCCGAT
>CAJVYT010000485.1 GCA_913009765.1 uncultured candidate division Zixibacteria bacterium | reverse complement strand
ATGTGTGTATGTGTTTTTTTTTTCAAGCAGAAGACGGCATACGAGATATATCAGTGTGACTGGAGTTCAGACGTGTGCTCTTCCGATCTAAAGCTTGACTATTCAGATACAGCATTGGATTTACTAATGCAGTATGATTGGCCGGGGAATGTACGCCAGTTGAAAAACTTTGCCGATAGAATGACTGCTTTGCGTCAAAAAGGTGTTGTCGATGTAGAAGATGTCAGGCAGTTTGTTGATGAGCAACATTCAAACAGTTATAACCTGCCGGTTGCTACCGGGAAGACATCAGAAGAGGCAGGGCAGGAACTGATTTATCATGCTATTTTATCCTTAGGTTCTGAAATAAAAATGCTGAGAGATCTTATAACAGCACATCTTCCGGATTCTAATCCACAGGAAGTTCACTCTGATACATCGGACGTTGTCAAAGGAATGACTGTTGAACAGATGGAAAAAATGATGATACGTCAGGTCCTTTTGGAAACCGATGGAAACCGAAAAGAAGCAGCCAAAAAATTAGGAGTTGGTGAACGAACTTTGTATAGGAAATTAAATAAATATAATTTGAGTTAATATTGAAAAAAACTTTTACGTTTTTATTATTTTTACTTTTGT
Source organism: uncultured candidate division Zixibacteria bacterium (assembly GCA_913009765.1). Next base: position 2,513 of record CAJVYT010000485.1, on the reverse strand, counting down.
TCTCAACCGAAATTATCTGGGGATCACAGCAGATTGAAACAGTTGTGTTTCCATCAGAAGATGAAATCGCTGAGGCATTTTATTTGGGTGAAATTAATTTTGAGCAGTTTCAAATTCTTACAGAGCTTATTGATAATCAAATAGAACCGACCTCTTTTTTGCTTGATGAAATTCCGAATACTTTGCTGCGGGTTGATACAATAAGTACTGAATCGTATAAGCCGATTCAAGTGCGGTATTTTATTGATAATTCTGATAAAAAATATGCACATGTGACAATTAAAAATCGATATGCATCGTATCTTGATGAAAATGCATCCAGCCGCTATCAATCATCTATAAATTATACACAAGAACAGTTTAAACTAAATGTTATCTTAAAAAAAGAATTTTCCGGTCGAGAAAGAATTACTCGGCGATATATTTCTTTTACACCTGTCGGAAGTAAGGATAATATTATTGTAGGTAATTTTACTAAACGGTTTGGACTTGGCGGGATTATCGGCTATCGAGGTAAACTTCTATCGTATTCTGATAATATTAACACAGAATCATTAATGTTTCCTGACTATGGTGGGTTTAATGGTGTCTATACACTGACAAATTTCTATAATAATACTTTCGAGTCGGTCTCTTCATTTAATAGAGATGATAATTTTTCTATTCTAACAAATGCTGTTATGATCAATTACAAAAGTAAAAATATTCCGTCTTTGATTGTTGGATTTCATTCATTGAAAAATAAAGATATACATGAAAATTTTTATGACATGAAAACATCATTGTACAAAAATTTTAAATATTCAAATGGTTATTTTAAAACGGAACTTGTTGCTGAATTTAATAAACAGAATAACAGTTCGGCAATTTTATTTGACGGGAAGCATAGAAGTAAGCACTTTTATATTACGTATGCTCTATGGAACTATGGTGAAGCATTTCTAAATATTACCGGTGGAAGTAAAACATCATTGATTGCTGAGCATGTTGTTATAGAAAATATTCAAGATACGATTTTGAGCAAACGCTCCAATCAAACAGGAGGGATGCTGAAAACTCAAATACAATTAAACCAAAAATGGCAGGTTGATCTCGCATCAATTTATTCCTTCAAAAATTCAGATACAACCGAAATGCAGATATTCACGCAGTTGTCACGAAAAATTACAACTTCTACAAAGCTATCGGTCGACTTCCTATTTAGGAATAAAGAGAGAAATGTAATAACTGACTTTATTTCTCAAAAGAAAATGCAAAGCAGGTTGATGCTGGTTCAGCAAACGGAGCAAATTTATTTTAGGAATTATGTTTTGACTTTGCAAAAAACAGATGAACCGTTATATATCGGTTTTTTTTCAGAAGTAAAATTTCATTCTCACGATTATGGGCTGATACATCTTTGGCTCAACTTTAGCCGTGTTAATATGAATACAAACAAACTTGATTATTTCTATGGGTTTATTAAAAATGAAATTCCGGTACATAATTCTTTCTTTATAAGTTTTAAGTTAAGTCATAGGTATAACAGGTCAGCGGCGGATAAACATCGAAATCAATTTTCCATAGATGCAAGTTGGCAAATATGAAATATTACCTGATTCTGATAGCTGTTTTTATTGTTCAAAATGTGCAGGCAAATATTGTGATAAACGAAGTGTTGTCTAATGAACCGGGGACAACAAGGTCGCTTGAATGGATAGAACTATATAATAATAGTGACAGCTCTTTATTGTTGTCGGATTATACACTGGTTATAAATTCCGATACAATCTTTCTGCCTGCTCGTTTTATAGAGGCTGAATCGTATATTATTATCTGTAAAAAATTGTATTCGACAAGTGGTGAAGCAAGTTTTGAGTCTTACTGGGGAAATGGGTCAAATGTGTGGGGAGACACAGAATTTGAATCTCAAAAATCTGAACCGATTGAGGCATTATTTTCTTTGTTGAACAGTAGTGATACTATTTATTTGGAACAAGAGCAAAATATTGTCTCATCTTTTGGATGGGATGAATCCGGTGAGGATGGTGTCTCATGGGAGAGAAAATTTGCAGACTCTACTCTTATTCTACAGTCAAAATCAAACATACATGCTACACCCGGATATATAAACTCTATTACTCTTGTTCAAAAAGATTTAGCTGTTGAATCGGTATCGGTAATATTAGAAAATCTCACACCTCTATACACATTCACTATTTCAAATAGAGGACTTACTGATATTGATAATGGTATGCTGTATATATATGATTCTGCGAACACTGCTTTGCTGCATGTGTTTGAATTGCCAATGGTTTTAAGTGACAGCATGACTTTTGTAGAAACATCTTTTGAATATAATTCAAACCACATGTATACATCTTGTAATGCGTTACTCATAACTCCGCAGGATCTTCGGAGTTCTAACGACAGTTTGATTTTTACTGCTGTCTCGTACGAGTATCCCCCGATACTTATCTCAGAATTTTTAGCAAATCCTCAAGGTGACAAACAAACGGAATGGATAGAAATTC
>CAJVYT010000484.1 GCA_913009765.1 uncultured candidate division Zixibacteria bacterium | reverse complement strand
AGCAAGGTCTGTGTGTTGGTGTTTTTTTTTTAATGATACGGCGACCACCGAGATCTACACTCTTTCCCTACACGACGCTCTTCCGATCTGCGTTAGTGCAAAAAAAGTGACATTTTAAACTCTATGCGCTATACTATCAATGTAATTACATTGTAATCATTTTTATAGGAGGCATAAGATGCCAAGCGTTAAAACAAAAGTCGTAAGAATAGGTAATTCGAGGGGCATACGTATTCCAAAAGTTGTTCTGGATCAATGTAATATTAATGATGAAGTAGAGCTTGAGGCAAAAGAGGATTGCTTGATTATTAAGTCACCACATACTGCAAGAGAGGGATGGGATTTGGCTTTTCGGAAAATGCATGAGAACCGGGATGATGTATTAATCATAAGCGATGCTATATCCAATGAATTTGATGAGGATGATTGGGAGTGGTAGTCAATAGATATGATATATATGTTGTATCATTAGACCCTACACGTGGAAGTGAGATTAAGAAAACAAGACCATGCGTTGTCATATCACCAGATGAAATGAATCATTACATTAACACGGTAATAATTGCTCCGATGACATCATCTGTGAAGCAGTATCCTACGCGAGTACTAGTTGAATTTCATGGGAAAAAGGGGCAGATAGTTCTTGATCAAATCAGAACAGTAGATAAAGATAGATTAATAAAAAAAATAGGTCGATTGAAGCAAGCTACATATGAAAAAGTAGCGACTACTCTTCAGGAAATGTTTGAAATATAGGCGGCATAATCGGATAAGCGGGAGGTTTTCCCTCCCGCTCTCCACACCACCCCGGCAAGCGGGTCCGCACCGGGCGGTTCCCAAAGCACGTCGGCCCGTAGGCGGACAATAATATCAGAGACATCACAAGATGCCCCTCTGGGGCGAGCGATTCAACGATACGCCGTGTGGTCACTTATCCGTTCGGATTCAATGTGCCTCACGAGCTAATTGAGACTCGCAGTTCCCTGCTCTGAGTTCAGCCCTTCACCATGTCCCGGTCATTACACCCAGGCGTTTGGCTACTATGGCCTCTGCTGACTTCTGCTCCATCACCTGACAGGTTTACCCTGAGAAGCTCTATGATTGTCTGTCATGGTTTGCTATCTCTTTCGTGTATCCCTAAAGGCTCATGCCGAACAATAGCTCAACGACATGCCTGGGCTTGTTAAACCAGTGGCCCTTCTGGTATTTCTGCCATGACAGCATCATCGCATGTGAAGCAGATCTCCCCGGATAAGGACGTGAACTTTCACTGCACAACCGCAGCATTTACCGTATCCGCTGAACCCAGGGCTTCGTTGTGTTGTGCCAACTTACCCACGGACTCGGCCTTTCTATGCTGTTTCTGTTCGTCGGCTCACAGTTTTGCCGTATGCTTCCTCCAGACATTACCTAACGGTTTTGCCCTTGCCTTAGGCTATTACTTCTGCTAATATTCTTTATATCAGCAGGGTTCACGTATAGGGGACTTTCACCCCTTTAGTTCACGCCCATGCCGGGCGTACACAATTTAGTGCATAGAATGCGTGCCAGCAGTGACTTTTTCGCTTTTGATTATTTTTAGTATGCAAACTGTTTTTTAGCTTGCTAATATTGTACAGGCACTCGTCAGTCATCATGGCGTTAGGCAACTTAACAAAAGGGCATAATTCAACGTGAGTACTGTAATGGAAGAATCATCATATCATTCTAATGAACAAAAGATAGATCGCCTTGTTAATTATCTCAATAAAGAAATATCAGAAATAGAATCTATAAGAAAAAAGCCTGGCTGGACTACATGGGCGATTGCCGGAACTATTGCTTACTTATTCTGGTCTCTTTTTTCTATAGTTGAAGTTAATCAAATTAACTGGACATTAGTTCCTGCTCTATTTCTTGCAATATCGATCACATTTGAAACCATTATTTTATTCTATCGTTTTATTGAAAAAACTGAGACTGAAATAGTGGAGGGTAAAAGATTTGAGAAGTCTGATATATCTCTATTAGAAACTAGAGGATTTGTTTTTTCTATTTTAATCAGAGCAGTTATCTTTATATTAATTGTTGTTAATTTACCACTAGTCATTCCCAAAGTAGTAAGTATAGCTGTTTATATATACTTAGGCATAATTATTTTCATATCATTAAGTGCATTCCTTATTTCATTCCTTCACTATCCGATACCCCGTTCTGGCAAAACAAAACAGCAGAAATATGCTTTTTTTGATGGTATTTGCATTACCTATCAGTGGTGCTATAGCGGCATCAGGGCTTTTCTACTATATTCTATCTCAAGACCCTGCGCTATCGCTTGCGGATTGGCGTACTTCTTTCATTCTCTTTGGACTTTCAATTCTACTTCTACTGCTTATTAAAGCACCATATCAACCAGGTTTGCTTTTCGAGTTGAAAAATATTAGAAAGAAAATTTGTCTTGAACAAATTGATTATTCAACAGCTGTTAAACAAATCGACTTAGTTATGCACGGTTTAAAATTGGGTGACGTATTGGATCCCCAGATAAAAGATGTTCTTCATTCACATAATTTAGTTGTTGATCAATATAATTCGTTCATGAAAGATTTAAAAGTATTAAAAGAAATAATTAAAGATGAGAACAAGCAATATACTGATGATGAAAAGACAACAATAGAAGCTTTACTTCTATCCCTGAAAAATAAAACTGCTGGTTTAAGAACAGCTCAAGAGCATAGTAGAAAATATGAAACATCTCTTTCAAATCATATTAAATTTATTAAATCTTACTATTCCGACTTAGCAAAGGAAATTAAAAAACTTCTTAATGATGTTGAAACTTCAGGAAATAAAATTGAATTAGCAGCAGAGGAAACAGAAAAAGAGCTATCACAATTACAAGATAAATTAAAATAAAGCCTAACAAATTCATGGACAGTGAACGAGTACCAGCGGTGACTATTTTGCTTTTGATGATTTTTCATCTGCAAATCGACTTGATAGCTTTCGGACACGCTTCAGGCACTCGTCAGTCATGAGGACGTTAGACTTATGAAAATTACACGGTATGATATACTATTTTAATGAAATCAACAGTTTATATCGAAACCAGTGTTATCAGTTATTTTACTGCAAGACCGAGTAGAGATTTAATTGTTGCAGCCCATC
>CAJVYT010000483.1 GCA_913009765.1 uncultured candidate division Zixibacteria bacterium | reverse complement strand
TTGGCACCAACGCAAGGTGTCTAAAACAAATCAGATCGTAGCCACAAAGGCATTAAGCAACAAGGTTGCCAGGGCGTGTTACTTTATCGTGAAGGATCAGACCGATTTTGATTCAGGAATGTTATTTAGGTAATGACTTGGGTTGTAGAGACAGAAATAAAAGATTGCGTTTTGGGTTATACATTTATCGTGAGCGTTCAGTGAACGTCGTAGCATACAAAAAGCTATAATTAGAAAAAAGTTTTTTTTATTCTGGACTCACAAACCAGAATAGTATAAAAATGGAGGTATGAAAGCAACTATTTTTATACAAGGTCGGGAGACAAGTGAAGAAGATATCTGGTTTGTACGGAGACTTATTAATGATAATCCCGGCCTGCATCGAAAAGGTCTTTCAGTCAAACTGGCAAAACTTTGGAATTGGCGAGACGCTCGCTGGCAATTAAAAGACATGGCCTGTCGAAGTTTTATGTTAAAGCTTCATAGGCAGGGACGTATTGTATTGCCAGCGTCCCTTCGCCCTCCAGTTGTCAGGAAAAAGAGTTTTCCTGAAGTGCCACATTCAAAGCTCCCCATCGCTTGTTTTTTACAAGAGCTTCTTCCCCTTCAAATAAAGTTGATATCCCCATCTTACAAGCAGTATCCTTTTTTTCGGTATTTATTAAGTAAATATCATTATCTTGATTATTGTGGGCCGGTAGGGAAAAATGTAGGTTACCTGGTGTATGATAATAACAACCGGCCTCTCGCATGTCTCTTGTTTGGCGCCGCAGCGTGGCGAACAGTCCCTCGTGATTCTTTTATTGGATGGTCATCTGAAACAAGAGCCGCCAATCTTCAATTTATAGCCAATAACAGCAGGTTTCTTATTCTGCCGTGGGTCAAAGTGCCTTGTCTTGCAAGCTATCTATTGGGAGCAATTTCCCGGAGAATTAGTAAAGATTGGATTTGCAAGTATAATCATCCGGTTTATCTTTTAGAGACTTTCGTACAAAAGCACCGCTTTAAGGGGACCTGTTACAAAGCAGCCAATTGGATTTATCTCGGCGATACAAAAGGAAGAACCCGAAATGATAGGAATAATGAACAAAAGGCACCTGTTAAAGAGATATATGTTTATCCTCTGGAACGGCATTTTAAAAAGTTTCTAAAAGAGGAAAATGCTATATGAGAGCGCCTATACGATTAAAGGTAAACAACTCCTCTTCAGGGCTATCCGATAGTATTCGCCTGTTGCTGCTGATCATCCATTATCTGTTGTACAGGTTAATGGAAACTCAACAAGAGCTTGAGTTGCTAAACAAGGAAAATCTTGAATTAAAGGTCAAACTAAACAGGACCAGGAGAGTTTTTGCTCCTAAAAACGAGCAGACTCCTGAGAGTGAAAAGAGTGATCTGGAAAAACCAAAAAGAAAAAGAGGCGCCCAGCCTGGCCGTAATTCAAGATCAAGGAACATTCCCAAAGACCTTCCAAAAAAAGAGGTCATTCTTGATTTTGAAGAGATTCCCTGCTGTCAAAAATGCCAAATGCCCTATAAGCGCATTTCTGCTTTTGATAAAGTCTCCAACTATATAGAGGCATCAATCTCTGTGGTTCATGAGATTGTAACGCGCTACTCTTACAAAAAAGGGTGTAATTGTTCTGAGAGTTCAAAAATCATTACAGTTCCAAATAGAAAATCAGTCATCAAGAAATCGATTCTTACTACAGGGACATGGGTGCATTTGATTATCATGAAGTATCTTCTTGCTGTCCCTGTTTACCGCTATCGCCAAGCCTTGAAACCGTCAGGCTTTCATCTTTCTGCTGGAACCGTAGAAAATGGATTTAAGAAAATCGGGTGCCTTTTACAGCCTGTCTATAACACACTATTAGAGGAACTGAGAAAAAGTCCAATTTGGAATGCAGACGAAACTCGCTGGAAAGTTTTCGAGACAATCAAAAACAAATCAAGCTTCCTATGGTGGCTATGGATATTTGCTTCCAAAGATATTGTATTGTATGTTATTGATCCGTCAAGATCTGCAAGTGTTATTAGAAAGGTCAACAATGGTCTGGATAGAATATTCGCCGCTGATCGTTTTAGCTCATATGACGCGGTTAAGGGGGAAAAGGTATTTATTGCTTATTGTTGGGTCCATTTACGGCGCGACTTCATAAACCTGATATCACAAAAAATATTCAAAAACAACCCTACCGTAGAAAAATGGGTGGATGATTGGCTCAATGCCATAAAAATGGTCTTTAAACTCAACAAACAACGACTAAAATGCTCATCAGAGAAGGAATTTGCCGAGTTGACAGAACAGTTACGTTTAATTACCAAAAAACTCTACCTGCAAAATGTGGATGTGCTGGAGTATGACTTTCAGAAGAAGATACTCAAGAGCTTTAAAAAACGTTACTCAGGATATACGATATTTATCGACAACCCGGAAGTCCCTATGCACAACAACCGAGCCGAGCAACTCTTGAAAATAGCAATAAATGGTCGCAAAAACTACTTAGGCAACGTTTCTTGTAATAGCGTGCAACATACACAAATTTTTCTCTCCATTATCGCTACTGCAAAAAATAATAACATAGCGCCACAAAAATGGCTTGAGGATTACCTTAACGCTTGTGCTGAAAACAATTCTAAATCTTTAGAAGGACAAACCCTCATTCATCATGTAAATAAACTGCTTAATCGGTCTTCATAATTCACTTCAGTTTTTTCTAACTACACTCATCCGCTCAACAAAACGTCGTTTACTGAATGCTCACAAGATTTTTGTCTAAAGGAAACCCTGTGATTTCTGTAGACACTAAGAAAAAGGAATTGGTTGGTGAATACAAAAATGAAGGGCGGGAGTGGCATAAGAAACATGGTGCTATTGAAGTTAACGGTCACGATTTCCCTGACACTAAAGTCCCTAAGGCAATCCCTTATGGTATTTATGATGTTGGTGACGATTCTGGCTGGGTGAATGTTGGAGTAACTGCAGATACTGCAGAGTTTGCTGTATCAAGTATTCGATACTGGTGGCAGTATGTCGGTAGTCGGCGTTATCCCAATTCAACAAAGATTTTGATTTGTGCTGATGCAGGTGGAAGCAATGGGTATCGTTTACGCTTGTGGAAAAAAGAGCTACAACGATTCGCCG
>CAJVYT010000482.1 GCA_913009765.1 uncultured candidate division Zixibacteria bacterium | reverse complement strand
TTTACAACTCCTCACCTCTGTGCCGTTAAAAGTTTCATAATACAGACCCAGATACGAGATATTTAGTTCCAATGTCAAAAAACAGTTGCAAACTTAAACCGGACTAATTGCGTACCACAAAGCAGCCCGTTTGAATAAGCCCGCCAACCGCACTGACGATCAAAATTACAAACCAAACCGCTGCGTAAAATATACTGCCGGCGAGAAGATTTGCATAATACCGGTTACATCCAATTGTCCGATTACCGGGAAAACAAGCATCGCAAAACCGCAAGCGCTGACCTGTTTTATTTAAACAACAAAGTTAGTATAACGATTTTGGTTTAAGGCGCAAAAACAGCAGGAGAAAAAGCCGGCAAAAAGCAACCAACTTGAACCAAAAACCACAAAAAAATCCAGAAAAGCAAAAGCTGTTTTTGTCGCCTTGAAACCTGGGTTAGCGCAAAACACCATAATCCTTCTTCGGCAATAGTTGAAATAATAAAGCATCTCAGATCACTTTAAATTCCTTAGGGAGATTCAATAAGTCCTTTTTAGGTATGCCATTTAATTCACGTTCTACCTCATAGCGAATATTAGCAAATAGAGTTCTTTTGCGTTTAGCTAAGTTTAGACCAAGTTCTGCTACTTGATATGATACAGCTGGATATGTGTACTTTGCTGCTTTTGCCCATAATAATAAGCTCTCCTCCAAGAGATTTGGTTCTTTTAACTTATGTGATTGTAAAAATGCTTTTTTTGCATAATCAGCGCATTCCAGAAAGTTCGCCCGTACGTTTTCTTTATCTACTTTGTCTGATAAAGCAATGTCCATATAGTATTTAGCCGCAAGCAAGGTCAATTGTGCAGCAACGCAACTTTTCTTTCGCAAATTATTTAGGGCATATAGTGTGTTCTCCAAAGCACTGCGGGTATTACCGTTAATAGATTCAATCTTTGCAATTGCAATTGCAGCCTCGATCCATTTTTCACTTCCCACTTTAAGGCCATTAAATACCATTCCTGCAGCTTGCATAGCAATATTCAAATTCCTCTTCTCAATAAGCTCAATATTAACCCTCGTTAATAGAGCGTCAACATTATCAGGATCGTAGTTAAGACATTTTTCAATCAAAGACACTGCTTTATTATAATCGTGATTTTTGCTAAAAACTGCTAGTGCCTGGCTTGGTAATTTTCTAATGTCTTTCAGATTACGCTGTTCTAAAAAATTAAAACGCTTCTGCAGACATCTCTTTGTCTTTGCATTTGAACCCAATTTTCTTAAAACGTACTCCTTAACTAAATTATGAAGCTCATACCTTGGTTCAATTCCATCCAAGTGCATGCGTACAAGTGAGTTTGTCCAGAGAATGGATAGTGAACTCTTAAAATTCTCATATCTCTCAGAATCATGTTCGCTTACATCTAGGATAAAAGTAAGATCTCTGAGTGATGCACTATCATCAAACAAGGCTATTGAAAAAAGGAGATATTGCTGATCTTCTGACAAATTGTTGAAAGTACGCTCATAACAAAATTCAAGTAATTCTTTGTGGTATACGCCTGATACTGCTCTGTAAGACTTAAGAACACTACGTGAATTAAGACGAGGAACGATAAGACGGATTGCCAAAGGAATACGGCCTGAAAGCTCAAGTACTTGATGGACAGCATCTTCGTTTGCTTCTAACCAAGAATTACCGCATCTAAGAGCCTCTGTTTTTATTAGTCTAATTGCCTCTACATTTGTCATTGGTTCAAGCTTGACTGTATCACCACCCCAACGATCTCCAGCCTCACGAGTGGTTACAAGTGCCCTTGTTTTACCTGGTAGGTGCTGAAGGAAAAGATAAACTTCTTCATCTTCTAGTGTTTCAAGATTGTCCAAAATTATGAGACCAGTCCAATTGGACAAAACATCATTTAGTAATTCTAATGCATCTGTTGCTTTTCGTACTATCGATATATGTTGCTGTGAGATTCCTGAAGCATGATCAGTTGTGCGATCGATTGCTTTAATGAGATCAGAGAGTGAATTGAGCGTTGACTGTCTTTTCTCTACACCTGAAAGAGTTAATGCATCATCTTTAGCACTTAACCATACGAGATAATCCAGATCACCTATTAAATTCTCGTTGGCAAGAATTTTTTCTGCTGCTCGGAAAGCAACTGCCGTCTTACCGATACCACCTGATCCAGTTATCCAAGAAATTCGCCTTCGTTCATCTTTGAGAAGTTCAAGTATCTTTTGCAATCCAGGTTCTCTACCTACAAACCGATCATATATAAGATACCTGCTAGGTAGATTATTCATAACAGATTGTGTAGAACGTTCCAATAAATTTAAATCATTTAGTCGATCAGTATACCAATGCTCAGGTGCTGCAATAGTCTGACTACCATTTCGCACAAATGTAGCTCCAGGATAAAAGTGTTTCGATGGCGCCTTTTCTCTACAAATAGTACATTGTGCAGGTTTATGAAAAACCAGAGGAAATTGTCTTTTCTCGATAGTTAGAAAAGCAAAATCCTTCTCTTTCCAACTCCAAAAAGTCAATGTAAAATCTGGTCTGCATGCAAGATAATTTTCAAAAGCCTGTGTTAGGTTAGTTTCATCAAGTGTTCGCTTTCCCTTAAGGCCTATGGGATTATAATTATTATCTTCAACGCCAAATATAATTGTACCTCCATTTGTGTTGGCCATTGCGACAAGATCTCGTAAGAGATCTAGAAAGTTACATGTTTTTTGGCCTTGGCTTGGTAGTGCTCTTTTGTAATCTAAAGAAGCTGTCTCACTTCGCTGAGACAAAAATTTCCGCATTTCTTTTTCGGAAAGCATCCTAATTCCTCATTTTTTGATGGTAGTACCAATTATAATTGCGTATTTGTATTGTCGAATATTCGACTCAAAAAGATACCTAAGATTATTTAAAGATATTGTTTTCCCAAGACAGTACAGGCATTATTACAATTTTAAGCGCTAACGGTGTAGCTAACCCGCTTTAACAGCAGGAAGTAAACCTGACAAATAGCACAAAACTACAGCCGAATCCGGAAAAAATTCCAAAAGAAAACGGCTGTTAAAGTCGGGTTTAGCGCATTGTTATACTAACTAAAAACCCCGATACGGGAAAACAAACTTACAAGACAGATCGGAAGAGCACACGTCTGAACTCCAGTCACACTGAT
>CAJVYT010000481.1 GCA_913009765.1 uncultured candidate division Zixibacteria bacterium | reverse complement strand
TACTGGCTGTTTAGAAATCGATATCGTAGATGGGAGGATAGATGTTTTTGATCGTCGCCAGTTAAATAGCTTGCAAATTATTTTTTTTTTTCAAGCAGAAGACGGCATACGAGATATATCAGTGTGACTGGAGTTCAGACGTGTGCTCTTCCGATCTCAAGGTCCGAGTGGATCGCGTGTATTGCCCTATCACCTTCCAGCCAAGCATTTACAGTAACCTGCGTTCTATCCGGTAGTGAAATGTCATCCCCGTTGGCAAGCAGTAGCAACTCGCCCTTTGTTTTCTGCACAGCGGCATTGATCTGGCTGCCAATACCAATATTAGTTTTATTATGATTCAGGATGATTTTATGTGGGCCGTGATATGCAGCTGCCATTTCCTGCATGATCGAGAATGTTCGATCAGTCGAGCCATCATCAGAAAGGACGATTTCCAGCGTGGAATAATCCTGCGCGAATGCGCTTTCGACCGCTTCTCGGATAAATTTCTCTTCATTGTAGGCGTAGAGGACAAAGCTTACCAAAGGGTTATTTTTCATTTCATTGACCACAGATCAATGCACCGTTACATGCAAATAATTATTTTTTGAGCATAATGCCACGATCGGGCAAAAAGACCGTTTCTGGATGGGTACTGGTTATGAGACCTTTGAAAAACGTTACCTGAGATTATACCTTATTGTTTTTTTAAGGTATTTTAAAATCTTATACGCCCTTTTTGAAAAGAAAACAGCATTTGTCGTGATCTCTGTATCTTGCTTGGTTCGGGGCGAGATCGGTTTCGGTCGCGCGAGAAAAGTATAGAATAAAAGGAGCCAGGTAAAGAAGCGTAATGGATTCGCCATTAGTTCCCTGGCAAAGTATCGACGCGCCATCTTGACTTGTCCCCTGTTCCATGCTATTCGACCCAAGATATTATTTGCCCTGACCAGGCCGCCGCGCAGAATGTCACGATACTCGTCGGCATCACCATTTTCCACAGGTTCCTTGCACGCCCGAATATGGCCGATCCAAACATATTTTACACCAGTAATCATGTCCTGCCCGGGATGCCGACGATATATTAACCCCCTATCGGGAATCCAGACACCATAATTTTCCGGATTTAAAGCTATACGTATATTTAGAGCAGTGTCCCCAGCCTTGCCGGATAGAGTTGTGTAATTCCATAAAGGAACAACAATGTTTCTTCGGTACAGGGATGCGCCAATATGCCAACCCCCCTTTGCATGTGCTGCATGAGCCACCAAGTCTCGGCCATTCATAACAGTCTCTTCATGCCTTCGAGCTTCTGAACTGCTTATAATTCGCCCATTTTCATCACATATATCATAAGAAGAAAAGACCACGGCTACATTTTTGGTTTTAGAGAATCCTTGAACCCGTCTGACAAGGAAATCCGGCCGATACTTATCATCATCGCCAAGAATGGACAGATACTCTCCTTGTGCCCAGTGAACGCCATAGGCCCAATTGGCCGCACTGCCGATGTTGCACTGGTGCCGAAGGTACTTGATGCGGGGATCCTTAAAACTCTCAACTACATCTAGGGTATGGTCCGGGCTGCAATTGTCAAGGATCAGCAGTTCATAATTTTCATAGGTTTGTGCCAGAACACTTTCGATAGCTTCCTTCAAAAAATCAGCCCGGTTATATGTTGGAATGATAACGCTGACCAGTTCTGATTCCATTGAAAATCTCACTTAGTTGCCTTGTGATAGAAACATTTTCTTAGTCTGTTGTAATGCCACGCAGCCGGTAAATAACCCTACGGGCCACGCGCCGGGGCCAAGACCGCAGAAAATGGCCAGGTGGTTTCAGCCTGCATTTAACCAATTGCTGCGCGGGATTGTCGCAGATATTGGCCATTAACTCAAAAATATTATACTGGTCAAGAACTTGGTTCCGCGCCTGCAAAATAGCTTCAGCGTGTTCCTCATAAGGATCACATTCGATTAGCTCCTCAAGCACAGCAATGCTCTGCTCGAAATCATCTATGTCGATAAGGCGAAGCGCATGTGGAGAAAAGTAGTCCAATATATTTGGACAACCATAATAAATCGGATAAGAAAATCCCAAAAAGGCATCGCCTAACTTTTCAGTCCAATAATCCGGAATGATGCTGTTTTCAAGCACGAGATGATATTTGTAAGGTGCGATAGCATCCCACTTGTCCGGAATGGGCTGAAAACCACCGCCGAATATATCTATATGAACGCTAATAGGATGTGACTTGAGCTTGTCCAGAAAAGCCACGCGCCTTTGATGACCGGGCATGCCGCTGCGATCATTCGAACAAATTACCGATATCGATTTTTTTTTATCGGGGCAGCCCATACGCTTGAAATCATCATAGCCATAACGGACATCTGGATAAAAATGATGTCCATTTTCATGCTTGACATTCATGCCGACCCACCAGGTCAGTCCATTTAAATATGTAATATCCTTATGAGCAATGCTGCGATCACACAAAACCAATTTGCTGAACTGAGCCAAAAAACCCTTTGGAATACCTGCTTCTTTCGGCTCCATGGAGATATAAACCAGATGATTCGGATCACAATGGGTAGTCTCTGGACTCCTGAACCCGCTGTTATGGCAGACCACCCACCAGTCACAATGATCTACCGGTTGGTTCACGATGAATTGGCAATCCCCCCAAACTCCACGGCATCCAGGCGTTTGCCGGAGTAACAGACCGGATAATTCAGGACTGCCTGAGGTGGATACCTTGATAATCTTCAATAAAATTACTTCCTTGTTCTTTTGTTGGGTCTATCCGAATTTCCCAAATCAAGTATAGCACCAAAATTTGGAGGTAAAGCCCCTGTAGCTTCGTCGCCGTCGGCGTTTGCATTCCCATACGACCTTTACCGATACGATTGTTCTTTTTATCGTGCATGGCGTGCCTCCTTTACAGTACAACCTAGCCCATGAAAGAAAACCCGCTGAAAAACCCTGAAGGACCAATAAAAAGACAACGTAACCAATCACATTGGATACTTTGACAGGAGTTTATAGAAAAGTGGTGCTCAAGAAAAATTAACCAAATAATTACAATAAGTTGATGTTGAAAAATTGTAAGACCCTACTTTTTAAAAAATGGTTGACAAAATCGCCAAAAAATATGTAATGATAAAATCTTCAACATTGTAACTGCTTGATTTTACGAGATG
>CAJVYT010000480.1 GCA_913009765.1 uncultured candidate division Zixibacteria bacterium | reverse complement strand
AAAGATACAGCGACCACCGAGATCTACACGCTTTCCCTACACGACGCTCTTCCGATCTAGAGGGTATTGAACCTCCTTTGGTTCTTCAGCAGCACGATATGCCCGGTTGGGATATTGGAATTTGTATACCCTCGCACATTGCACCGCTGACTAAAGAGCAGGAGATAGACTTTTTCAGGAAGACGTGCCCAATTAGGGAAGCCGGTGCGCACAGTGCGCTATACCACTCAGTCTCAGGGGTCTTTGCATCTATCTGTGAGCAAGATAAAGAATCATTTGAGTATAGTATTCGTGCACTTCAGGAGTGCGAATGGAAAAAAGTTGAACGAGAAATTCATGGTGATGCCGTGCGCGAGCTGGAATGTATTTTGTACAAGGCTGGCGCGTCAACAGTTGGCATGTCAAGCTTAGGGCCAAGCCTCTTTTTTCTTGCGGAGAATGTTGATAGTGTAATTAAGCTGGCAGAAAAAAAATTATCAGGCTGCGCATTCTTTAAAACAAAACCATGTAATCGCGGCAGAACAATCGAGTGTTAGAACTAACTTTTATTACGTCTAGCAGGGTAAAACTGAATCATGCCATTCACTTGTGTCGAGATTACACAGTAAACATCATTGGGCATAGAAAGAAGTATTATGGGAAAGGTTATGAGGAGCCTCGCATCCATGAACGAGATGAGTTGCTTAGGCTGAGTATTGAGGATGCGTTAGTAAGATGGAGAAAGAATGTAGCCAATCCTGATGAAAAATTCTTTTTTATCGAAGATACTTCGGTGATTATTTGCGCTTTGACTCATGATGGAGAAGAAGTACCGGGTGTCGATATCAAATACTGGATGCAGGAAAATGATTTTAAATCGGTAGATAAAACCTTAAAAAGGCATGGCGATAACCGCCGAGTAATCGTGCGTTCTGACGTTTTGCTTATGTTACCAAAATGCCTGCAAAAGGAAAATTATCCACCATATGTTAGTTTTACCAGTGAAGTACGCGGCACTATTGCAGATCATGAGTACAATATAACGACAAATCCCGTGAACCCATGGCTGGATGATAAAACCTTTAATAAGTGGTTTGTGCCTGATGGTTGCTCAGCTCCACTTAGTACTCTGAATATAGGAGATGCGGATAAGTACGACTTTAGGGCTGACGCATTTATGGATATGCTCATTTTCTTGGAGAAAAAAAAGAGAATAAGACGAAAAGATGAGATAGCCCCCTATTCGCCCATGGTGCAAGTAGGTTTTCCTATTGGCCCACCCCTACTTGTTGTTTCCGGTCCTACATGCTCAGGAAAAACAACTTTAGCAAAATTTATGGCAGATAGGTATGGTTACTATCACATTGAAGCCAGCGATTTTATGTATTTGAAGTATTTCCAAAAATTAGGAATAGGCTCGTCTGTGAAAATCTCAGATTTCGCAATGCAAGCTCTAGCGGAGAAGCCCGATATTGTTGTTGAGGAAATATTAATATACATAAACTTAATTGATGAGCTGCCTATTATTATTACCGGGCTAAGAACGCTAAATGAAATACATTCATTTGTGGTTGGCTATAAAGGTTCGAATGAAATAGAGATTTTAATAATAGATGCAATGGAAGAAATAAGGCTGGATAGGTACTTAAAGCGAAATAGAGGCGGCACAACAACTAAAGAAAAATTCTTTAGCGACAGTCAAACTCAAAATGAAATGGGCTTAGGGTATCTGATTGAAAAGTACACCCATAAAGCAATATTGAACAATGGATCTTTTGATGAATATTATAATAAATTTGTTACTAGATATGGTGGTAAACTTTTAAACGCCTCCCCGTTCTTACCTTTGGGCGATAAGAGAATTAAGCCAAATGCATTAGAAGACGCAATTTTGATGGCGTTATTTATTAATGATAGCGATTTTTCAACAACATCAGAGATCGCAAAATTAATAAATAAAACTTTCAAAGATATGAATGTTGAGAAAAGCAAGAACAATGTAAGCAGATATTTTAACCAAAATTTTCATTCCTACTTTGAGGCAATGAACGATGGCGGAGTAAATAAGTATCGCCTATCTCAAACTGGCCGTGCGCACACTCAATGGTTAATGCATAAAAAAAAGTAACACTTTTAAGTTTTGCAGTTTCATACTATAGTGCGTTAGTAGTCTCAAAAATTTTTAAGTGGTGATAGTATACTTAAAATCATATAGCGGTACCGATGTTTTATTTTAATTTAGGGGGCATTGAGATTATGAACAAACCAAATATAAATGTCTTCTTCTATCGATTTCACTCAGCGCCTTTGAGTGATTAAAATACTCGCTACTCTGGCTAGCGGCTAGAGTTCTAAAAAAATTGAAGATCTCCTTTTATTCGGTAACAACAATTTATGATAAACACTCTCTGTCAGCTCAGCTCTTAACCGCTGCACACTTTGTATCTGCACATACTCTTTGGCCAGGCTGGAACGGCCATGGATTTTCTGACCCTGATCAATCAAACTGTTTTTCTATATCCATCGCCTTATGCAGAATACGAACTACAAATATATCTTGCTCATGATTTCGATAAAAAATCACATGACTCTGATACACAAAACGACGATAACCGGGTTTTATATGACAATCTTTCAATGAAGTGAAGCAGGCTTCGGTTTGCTCCAGACCAAAATCCATAATCGATTGCTTCAGGAAGTTTTCTATATCTTTATCTGCAAACTCTGAGAGTACATACATTTAGCTTTTCCATACTTTAACATCCTTCCATATATCATCCAGGGTACGCTTGGAGACACCACTTTTTTCTCCAGCGTCGAGCGCCTTCATGAGAATTTCACGTTTATCCTGGCATTCCTGATCGCGGCGGATCAGGTCGCGGACATAGTCACTGCTGTTGCTGTAATGACCCCCCTCTATTTGTGCTTCTACCCACTCTTTCATGGGATCGGGTAATGAAACATTCATGGTTGCCATAACAATTACCCCCTATTGTAAATTATGGCATATATTGGCAATCTTTGCCAATATAGAGTGTTCAGAGTATCGGGGGTCTTGCCGAAAACAGACTATTATATAGTTTATCTGGATTCCCGCTTTCGTGTTTAGTTTCGGATGATTGTGTCTTCATTATTGAGCTACGAGTACAATTTACTATATTAATATACGAATAATTCCTAATTTTACGTGTTTTTATGTA
>CAJVYT010000479.1 GCA_913009765.1 uncultured candidate division Zixibacteria bacterium | reverse complement strand
ATCTTTCTCTTCGTGAGGATGTATCAAGATCCAATGCGAGGGCAGAAGATCTTGAGATAGCTCGATATAGAAATGAAATTGCCAAAGATGCACTAAAAGAAGCAAAGGCTGCGAATCGCAAAGCTGACAGTGCGAGAATTTGGAGTGCAATCGCGGTTTTAGTGACAGTTTTACTGGCGCTATTTAGCTATTTCACTACACAATGAGCCAGGAAACAGCTAACAAATCGTTAAAGCAGACCAAAAACACGCTGCATTTTTTGTGGTGTCGCTTCGCGTCATTATTCCACAAAAAACACATCATGTTTTTGGCAGCTTAACTCGGCGTTATATTTCTAAGAGGTAAAATGTGAAACTTTATAATGAACAATTTATTCAAGGGCTTAGCGAAGACCCAAAAACAGCACTGTTTTATATATGTAAGCATTTCATGGATACTAGAGCCACAATTAATAAGGCCATTGGGTTAGATGAACACCTTGAAGCATATGCATTAATTGAAGCTTTCGTAACTGCAAATGAGATGGAAACAACAGTGCCTACACTACCAAATGATAGAGCACAACTCCTTAGCACCATTGTTGTTTTTATTAATAAAACACTAAATGGTCTTATTCCATATATTCAATCAGAGGAAGAACAAAAATTACTCCAAAATTATCGTGGTGAATTTGCGGTTCATATTGGCAAAGCTTTTGTCTATGAGTTTTCTGATGGTGACCTAGAAATAATTCAAAAACTTTTAAATGAAATGAGAGACCTTGTAACTGAGTCTAATATTTTTGAAGACAAACATCGTAGAAGGCTACTAAAGAGGCTTGAACGACTTCAGCAGGAACTCCATAAAAAACAATCTGACCTAGATCATTTTTGGGGGCTAGTTGGAGATGCTGGCGTAGTATTAGGTAAATTTGGCGATGATGCCAAACCCTTTGTAGATCGAATTAAAGAAATATCAGAAATAGTGTGGCGTACTCAATCACGAGCAGAGGAATTACCAAGTGATACAAAACCAGCACTTCTTGAAATAGATAAAGAAATATAACAATACGCTTAAATTCGTTCCGGCAAAAATCCGCCTCCACCGGACGCGTAAACGCGCCGTTTAGCTCAGCGTTATGCAAAATAATTATTGACATACCATATATGATATATATACTATATTTGGTATGTGGAAAATTTATGAGCACAAAAATGCACTAAAACAGCTGAAAACATTGCCAGTAGATATACTCAAAAGATATGAAAAATGGAAAGATATCGTTGTTATATCTGGGCCAAAGGGATTAAAGCTAATAAAGGGTTTCAAAGACGAGCCTTTGAGGGGTGAGTGGAAAGGCCATCGTTCTTCTCGGCTCAATATCCAATACCGCATTATATACAAAATAGAAAAGGATGAACTGTTTATAAAAGTAGTCAAAGTAACTGCACATGATTACCGGAGAAAATAACATGAAAGATTATAAAGAAGCACAAAAAAGGGTTGATGTATCCATTGGCGAATCAGTCAGAATTATTCGTGAACTACAAGGATTAAGCCAAAATGAATTATCTACTCTCACCGGTATACCTCAATCAACTCTTTCAGCAATTGAGCATGATAAAATTAATCTAGGTGTAGAAAGGGCAAAAGTACTCGCCAGGGCATTAAAGTGTCATCCAGCAGTACTTGTTTTCCCTGGTTGGGATGTTGACCATGAGATAGCGGCATAACAAGCGGGTCAAGTTGACGCTTTACGCGCCGCTTCGCTCTGCTTCATGCGCAACTTACCCTAAACGTTATATTTAAAAAGAGAAATGAACGATGGAAGCTGCAACAGTTTTAACAATTTTCGATAAAATCCTAAACATTATTGGTTTAGTAAAATCAGGCAAGTTAGAACGAGATGAAAAGATAGATAAAGCTTTAGAGGAAATTCATAAAGCACTAATACAAACGCAATCATATCTGCACAGAGAAGGTGCTCGGGATACAGATATAGAGTATCGGTTATCAAAATTATGGTATCAAGCTAGCGTGCCTCTCAGGCATGTAGATAGAGAGTTGGCTAATATTTGCAATCTAAAAGGTGGGTACTGGTCAAGCCCTGATGCTTGGGATGATCTGAGTACAGGTGAATATGATATTGCTATTACCAATGTTGAAACCAAAATACGTGAATTACTCAATAAATAAAAAATATAACAAAATGTTCAAGCAGAGCCAAAACACGCTGCATTTTTTGTGGTGTCGCTTCGCGCCAATTTTCCACAAAAAAAAGCATCCTGTTTTGGCCAGCTTAACTCGGCGTTAGCCTTTAATAAAATTGATGTCAAACTTTCCTGAAAAATCCCTTATTCAAAAAATCATTCCTTGGTTATTGGAGCAGCGGAAAGAAAAAAATCCTCCATTTATTTCGATTAAAGAACTCAAAATATTATTCTCGTTGAATGAAAGCGGATATAAAAACCTGTTCTATTGGTTTTTCGAAATGAAAATATGGAAACCGGTTGGAAATGAGAAATTAGAGGTAACAGAATATGTCGAGGAGCTTGAAAGAAAATTTGGCATTAACAATAGTCACTTAGATTTTCACCTTCTACACGATTTCTCTAATGAAAGACATATGATGGATGTTCTTAAAATTGTCACAATGACTGTTTTTAATCAAAAACATCAGAATCCATCAATAACATTAAAAGCATTACTTAGTTTTTCAGACAAATCTTCAGAGGGTCGTCTTGTAGCTGCAGTTGGAGTTCCTTGGTTTAATATCATAAATATGATTAATAAAGACCCTGAAAGTATTTATCAGATTGACCCTTTTAAATGGGAAGAAATTATTGCAGGTGCATATGATGCTGCTGGCTTTGATGAAGTTATTCTAACCCCTAGAAGTGGTGATAAAGGTCGAGATGTAATTGCAATAATGAACGGAGTAGGTTCAATAAAGATAGTTGATCAAGTAAAAGCATATAACCCTAATCATCTAGTTACAGCAAATGATGTTCAGATCGGAAGAGCACACGTCTGAACTCCAGTCACACTGATATATCTCGTATGCCGTCTTCTGCTTGAAAAAAAAAAAAACACATATCATACTTCACTAACACTACACTAACCTCTCCACCACCTACCACTCCACACGCTCATCCCTCTCACTCTCTATCCATCCCTCCTCTGTTCAGACTCCACACTCACTCTTCCCTTCCAC
>CAJVYT010000478.1 GCA_913009765.1 uncultured candidate division Zixibacteria bacterium | reverse complement strand
CCGCACAAGTCGTACGTGTACACACACACGAGGGCGGGGTGCTACTCATGCAGTGATAGAGACAGGTTGATAGAAAGATTCTCTTTTTTTTTTTTTTTTAATGATACGGCGACCACCGAGATCTACACTCTTTCCCTACACGACGCTCTTCCGATCTTTTGATGAATAGTTATTATGATAACAGTGTTTACACCGAAGGTTACATTTTTCGGTAATATGCCATTGAAAGTAAAATTCCTTTTCAATATCTATATCTTCAAACCGACTGTCTACCATAGCTGCCATCTTGTTAATCTTAACTAAGGAGTCTATTTTTAAATTTAACCTTAATCCTGGATCAATGTTTGATATATGATAACACAACTTTTAAAGAAATCTACATGCTCAAATATGTACCATATTGGTGCCATTTAGCTGCACGTTTCTTACCTTTAGTCTTGTCTGTCTTATCTAATACTGCACCTATTTCTTGAAAGAAAGCTTCAGCAAGTTGTTCCTGTCCGGCCCATTGCCAGGGATTGAATTCTACAATATACGACATTCCCCTTTAGATTTACGAAGTGATTCAAGAGCCATATTTTAATTGAGGACTTTCCACTTCCCCATGGGCCATATAGAGCAATTACAAGGCTACCGTTACCGGTCCATCCTTTTATAGCTGAAGCCAATGACTCAGCAAACTCAGACCTTCCCAACAGATCTCCAGCAAATGAAGTAATAGGTCTATCTGAAGAAAGCAGATGTCTTGGAGTTTCGATCCTCATTAATCAATCCTTTTTCTGATTGTCAATCCCCATCCGATACCTGATGTCGTAGTTGATAATAAAATCCAGTTCTTCATCTGTGAAGCCGTAATGCTTTGCAAGTACATTGTCAATTTTGTCCATAACATGTTTAGAGTGCTCTGGCCAATATTGGTCATAAGTGACGCTACCACTTTTTTTTCTATATACAACTCTTTTTTTATTTTTTATTAAATCATCTAATAATTCTTTATAAAGTACGGATATATTGTCTTTATAAGTAGACGTCATATTGTGCAAATCAATTGGAAAAGAGGTAACATCTGTTTTGCTGACATCTCTTCCATTGGATCTGATTATGTACCAAAAATAATAAATTGAACTTGAAAAACAAGCTGACAAAAGATATTTATCTTTGGGATCAATACTTAACCGTTTGTAATGACTGGAGACAGTGGCCTCTTCTTCTTCACGTTTAAAGTATGGTGGCTGTGCAAGGCATTTAAACCAATAATGAATTACATCGTGATACCAAATACTGTTTTTTTTATTTAAGTTAGATGGGAAAAGGTATGGCCTGTGTTATCAAAGTTTACCGATTCCTCTTTGGCAGGTATCAAGGTAGCCGTTGTAGGTGTCTGCAACGCCCTGAAGGCATCGGACTTGCCCGCCCAGTTCAGGACATAACGCTCATTACTGAAGTTTATATCCTCACCAAGCGTGGCCTTTAACTTCTCCCAGTCAACCCTGTCTTCGGTAAATGCCTCCGGGAAAAGCTCTTTGAGCTTCTCCAGCTTGTCTTTTATAATATCTAATGATTTACCGTCCATGGTTATTGTAAAACCCACGCCTTTTAACTGTAATGATTATAGCAAATATGGGACTATGATGGCGTTTCAATGTAATCACTTTCCGGATGGCGGCCAGAGGTTTTCTTTAATTAAACGTTTTTCAATAACCTGGCCTGATACTGCAAAATACCGGGCTATACCATTAGCAACATATTCCCGTGCAAATTCTCCGCTTGAGTCCCATGCATCAAATCCTCTTCTTTCTGCCATTGACACAGCATCATTTAATTTTTCTATCAGTTTTTCTCTTGGGACAAGCAGGCGTCCGGCAAATTCATATGCATGCTGTTCTATCCATGTATATTGATCATCAGGTATCTTTTGAAAAAAGTTTATCCACTCTTCAACTGAGGAATAGTTAATCTTCGCAAATATATCGGCGTGCAGTACAAGGTGGCCGATTTCGTGAGCAATAGAGAATCTGAGCCGGGTCTGAGTACGTTCATTTAAGAAATCATTTTGATCAACTACTATTGTCTTAAGATTACCGAGCAAAAGAGCATCTACATCGCCTGCCTCTCTCAGGTTAAAAATAGTGCGTACTTCTATATTTAACTCAAACTCAAGAATCTCAAAAACATTTACAGGGAGATTGTCCGAATGCCAGTATCTCCTGCGAAAGTCATCAGCAGCAGCCCTTATGTCCTCTATTTTTATGTATGGAGACTTAAATTCGTTCGGGTCAGGCAATTAATGTCAACTCCTCTTAATTTTAGCCGCTAAATTGCGCATCTCTTCTTCAGTCGGTTTTTGTCCCCGCAGTGTTCTGAAAAATGCCGGGAGCATCTCAACGACCTCACGGTCAGACATAAGATCCCGGGGGATTATTCCACGGTTTGCGGCAGCCAGGTCAAAAAAAGCATACCAGTCATCGCTGCCAACTTCTATTTCGAGCGCTTTTGCATAACGTTCAAGGATATCAGGGTCCTGGGGCGGCGGCATTGCACCACGTTCAAGGCGGCTGATATTGGCAGGGTCGGCCGATGCCTGCAAGCAAAACACTCTGAGAGTTATTCGCTTTTTTTTCCGAAGACTCTTTAGAAATTCTCCAAAATACTTATGGCTGTCAGCCTTGCTCACTAAATCACCTCCCTGTAAAATTTGTATTCATTGTACAAATTGTACAACTTTTTTGCGCTAATGTCAAGTTTTAACAGACTGTTGCCCAAACCATAAATTGTCACCCCTGAAATAAATTCAGGGCAGGCTCTGAACCATGTGCTGAACTTGTTTCAGTATTGTTTCAGGGTCTCGTACCTCATTATTTTTATTAGATTCTGAATCAAGTTCAGAATGATAACGGGGGCTTTTTCCTATTTGGGCAACAGCCCACTAAAATATGGGTAAGTAATGCCGGAAAGACGAGGTATTGTTCGACCGGATTATTTAGTGGCTGTGTATAAAGTCATTTATGCGGAGATTGAAATAACCCACACAGAAATCGGCGTAATCAGAGAGTTCAAGGGTTTCTTTTAATGCAGGAGGCAGGATTTAAGATGTAGCTTATATGGTATAATTAAATATGCACAAAAAGTCATTGAAAGAAACTAATCCTTACCTGAAAGACCCTAAAAAATATAAAACTGCCTTAATCAAAAATGTAATAACATCCTCCG
>CAJVYT010000477.1 GCA_913009765.1 uncultured candidate division Zixibacteria bacterium | reverse complement strand
TATGAAAAATCGGTCACTTAAACTGGGATTTGCCGGTCAACCAAAGTGGGATTGCCCGGTCACGATAAATGGGATTTGCCGGTCACTTAATTTGGGATTACGCGGTCACTTGCGGTGGGATTATGCAGTAAACGCCAGCCATTCCCAATCATTTCTAGGCATGAAATTAAGAAACGGCAACGCACTTTCTTTATAGAGTTTGATCATTCTCTTTTCTCTACGAGTTGGAACATCACGAAACTCTCTTCTGCCAACCGAAGGAATTAATAAATGTTCATCATGAGACCGAACTCCTCGAAAGATCGTTGTTCTTTTTTTACACGTCGTAATATATGAATGGAGTTCATCAAAAGATGTTATATGAGGATTAACCATATTAGCCCTAATTATTACTGAGCATCTTAGATAGTTCTAATTTATAGTATTCGCTATATTTCCCTTTTGAATAAAGATATCTATCAATCCAAGTGACAACATTATAGTAATATGATCTTCGTCCTGTATAATCATCTAAAAACTCTTCTAGTTTTGCTGGATCAACGTTTTCACAAACAATGGCTGCCCCTTTAACACGAAGCATATCCTTGCTGGATTTCATAAGTTGACTTGCTATTTTCATTTGATTTGATCCCTCACAATTCAAAAAGACATTTACTACAGCCCCAGCAACATTGTTGTCTTCATTGTCAATTAACTTTTCAAATAAAGCCTCTTTGTTATCAGTCATTTTGAAAATAAACTCTAAAATATTCTTTCTAGAATTCCCATAGTTATTCCCCAAAACTTTAATAAGGTTTTCTACATCTGATGAATCCCCATATTTCGATATCATACTAATTGCGCTGTCATCGGCCATGTTATGTTGTGTATTTCCAAGATATTTGCGTGCATATTTAATATCTTCTGGATTTCCATTTTTTGCCAATCCATCTATGGCAATAGCAATATACTTATCTTTTACATATTGCCCTAAGTTAGGTTTATATTTATCTAATGAACGTACTTTAGATGCTGTTATGAGTTGTTCAAATTCCTGATCTAAATCATCCCTTATTCTATCCTTAATTAAATCAAAGTGATCTAATACTAAAATATTATATGCATCATAACCAAGCATGGAATGACTTAGCTGAGATAACAGTTCTTTTGGATCACGTTTTTTTAAAAGATAAGGAGTAAATTCATGTGCACTTATCTCTCCTAACAAACCAAATATTGCGTGACGTTTTTCTTTTGATTCAGGGAATAATTTTTTAATATAATCCATATCAAAACTCTCACCAAGTTTGAAAAGTTCTAGTAACCCCTCCTTTCTGACTTTAGCATTAGTGTCTTTTAAGAGTTCATAACATGCTTCTCTATCCAAAGAATTAGATTTTCGTAGGTACTGAGCAGAAAACACTCTTACTGATGCATTTGCTTTTTTTAATGATCTAAATAACAAACTCATATCAACAGCGATATTTATCTTTTGTAACGATTCATTTATTAACGGGGCAACACTTGCTCCTGATTCAATTAAATATGAAAATGCATTATTAGGATTATCTAAATACATAATATCTATTTGGACAGCAAGAGCCGCATTTCTAATATTTTTATCAGGGTTTTCAGTCGCAATTTGTATTAAATCAAGATAGTCAGGATTTTCAGTAATCCTAATAAGTCTGATCGCATCTAACACTATTTGTTTATCACTATCGTTTATTCCGAAATTAAGAAAATCACGATCAGCTATAAATCCTGACTTAGCAAGAAAAGAAAAACTTTTGCGGCGCACATCAATATTTAGATCATTAATAGCAATTTCTTTAAACATTGCATCAATATTTTCTTCAGTCCATTCTTTAAGCCAATACCAAGCTGGTCTATGATTCTCTTGATCCACAATAAAAGAACGAATTAAAAATATCCTTTCAGAATCAGAAAGCTCCCATTGTTTTCTATTTACATAAGCAATGTTTATTTCATGGTTGCCAAACGTTTCTCCTATATGATCTTCAGAAAACCATGCGCTTGATTGCAAATAAAGTCTATTTAAATCAGATGAATGTAAATCTGATATGTCCCCTTTCTTTAGCGAAATATTAATCTCATCAAAGAGGTTTACTAAATCTGCAGGATAAATTATTTTATCTTTTTTATCCTCTGTTTCTATGTTGCTTTGTAGCTCAATGGCTTGTCCTGCTAAGAAAGATTCTTCTTTACTTTCAATTTCAGATTTCTCAGATGAGAGCTTAAGAACATATTGCAATAAATAATCATATATGAAATTGCCCCAGCTTTCTGTATCAGGGAATTCCTTAAAGAATATTTCCTTATCGTCAATTAGCTTGTCTTTAAAATCTAATATTTTTTTGAGTTCGTCCCCGGGGTCTTGAGCGCTATCTTCATCAATTTCTTTAAAAAACAGCCAAATTTCAGGTTCGTTATATTTTGCCCTTCTTTCTTTAGCACGAATAAACTCTTCTTCAAATCCTGAACTGTAGCTACCTGAAGGCGTGCCCCATCGACGTGATAACATGCCAAGAAATAGCTGACAAGAATCAACATCCTTGTTTATTAATTCTTGAGGACGGGAAGCCCCAGGAAGTGTATCCTCCCAACCTAATAATTCAGTGTGCCAACCTGCATATCGAGATAAGTTTTTATTTACACGATCTACCATATCTCTTACTATTTCCCTCTCTTTGCGCAGATCATTCGGAGAGGCTAGGAATATAGTCAGTATATTCCTTTTAATAATTTGGTTTGACATTGTTTCTTATACTCACTAAGTTATTATTCAATGTTATTGCGGAGCTTCTACTGGTTTTTCTTTGCGGTTTGTTGACCATAGCCCCTAACAAAAAATTATATATCAACTGTAGCTAAAATGTAACTAAAATTATCCTAATAGACCAAAATGGATGGAAAATACTGGAAATGAGGTCATCCCGATAAAATCGTGACATCGCCCTACCATTATTCAAGCGGGGAAGTGTCCGGGGTCTATAATAGAAAATTAAAGTAAAAAGAGGATAGAAGAACAAGCAGACTTCTTTATGGAATAAGATATATAAATGGCAATGGGAGCATCTGTGGCTGGTGGGGTCCGTCTAACGATAGTGACTCGATTTGAACTGCCGGGTGCTCCCAGCTAATACCCTGTCTAATGGGAAGTTGCCTATCAGTGGCTATTATAGACGGGATTAACGGTATTGGCAGAGCCATAT
>CAJVYT010000476.1 GCA_913009765.1 uncultured candidate division Zixibacteria bacterium | reverse complement strand
AAATTTGTATGAAACGAACCAATTTTGCTGTAACGTTGTGAGTGTGATGAAATTACAAGTAAAAATGTTCAAAAAACTGGATTCCCATTTTCATGGGAATGACATTTTTTTAATGTTTTTATAATTGTCATTTCCCCTCTTTTAAGAGTCGGTTAAGGGGTGTTTAAAGCATGAGATTGCCACGGCGACATGTTGGCTTCACAATTGTTTACTTCTTCTTAAGTTCTTTGAGGATTGTTTTGGCAAGTGCAAGATTGATACCTTTGAGTTCGGCAAGTTTTTCAGGAGGCATCTCTTTGATACGTTTGACCGAGCCGAATTTTTTAAGAAGTGCATCACGCTTAGAAGGACCGACCCCTTTGATATTATTAAGTGCTGACGTAATAGTCCGTTTGGAACGAACATTGCGGTTATAGGTAATCGCAAAACGATGGGCTTCATCGCGTACTTGCTTGAGCAGAATCAACGATGGAGAGCTTTTACTGATTGTCATCGGGTCACTTTGATTCGGCAGGAACACTTCTTCAAGCCGTTTGGCAAGTCCGATAATCGGCTGTTGGTCAAACCCAAGATAATTGAGTTCTGCAACTGCCGATGACAACTGTCCTTTACCGCCATCGACCACAACCAAATCAGGAGGTGATAAATTCTCATCTTTAATTTTAAAAAAGTAGCGACCGATAATTTCCCGCATCATTTTAAAATCATCCTGTCCTTTAACTCCTTTAATTTTGAAATGACGATACTGATTTTTTTTCGGTTTACCATTTTCAAAATAAACACACGACCCTACTGCATCGGTTTCGCCTGTATTGGAAATATCAAAACAGACTACCGCACGAGGTGAACGGGAAAGTTTAAGATCATCTTTTAAAGAAGTCACCATTTTGGAAGTACGTTCTGTATAGGTTCTTTTTTTAATAAGCAGTTCATCCAAAAGCAGACGGGCATTGCGGGCAGCAAGGTCGACAAGCCGAAATTTATCCCCTATTTTTGGAGTGACGATTTTTACTTTACTTCCTTTTTCTTTTTTAAACCATGTTTCAAGAAGTTTTATATCGGGCAGTTCTACAGGCAAATAAATTTGTGACGGCATGTTCGGTTGATGGTTATAGTATTGAGCAACAAAAGTATCATAAATATTTTGATCGGTTTCATCTACTTCAAATCGAAGCTGAAAATCCTGCCTGCCAATTAATGCACCCTCTCGAATTTGCAAGACAACAGCAACAGCATCTTTTTCTTCTCTGGCAATAGAGATAATATCACGATTGACAATTTCGCCGACATCTACATTTTGTTTCACTTTGACCGACTGCAATGCTTCAATCTGGTCACGAACTTCGGCAGCATCTTCAAAATTCATTGCTGCCGATGCTCTTTTCATCTTTTCTGAAAGATTGGCAATCAGTTTATTTGATTTCCCGGAGAGTACCATTAGCACCGAATCTATAAGCTCCTTGTATTCTTCCTCTGTTTGATATCCGACACATGCCCCTCCGCATCGGTTGATACGGTAGTCTAAACAGACTTCATATTTTTTCCCTTTAGGATGCGGTATTGTAAAGGAACAGGTTCTGATTTTAAAAAGTCCGGTGAGAAAATGTACTGTTCGCCGCATTCCCCTTGAGTTAGTATATGGACCAAAGTATGTCGAGCCGTCATTTTCCATTTTACGTACAATCAACACTCTCGGAAATGGTTCTTTGGTCGTTATTTTTATATATGGAAAATGTTTATCATCTTTGAGATCAACGTTGTATTGCGGTTTGTATTCCCGTATCAAGTTTGCTTCAAGAATTAAAGCCTCTACTTCGTTGGCAGTTTCCATCAGTTCAAAATCGTCAGCTTTTGAAATCATACGGGCTGTTTTTGGGTCAAGTTTTTGTATTGATTGAAAATATGTACGGACTCGGTTTTTTAGATTCTTTGCTTTCCCTATATAAATATATTTGCCCGCTCTGTTTTTAAAAAGATAGACCCCTGATGATTTCGGTAGATTTTGGAGTTTGAGTTTTATATCAGCTTTTGTCATGCTCTCTTATACGGGGAGAAATATAATTATTTCAAATACCGTCTTGCCCCGACATATCGCTCGGACCAATACTTTTCATCAAGGTTACTGATAATAACACCACGTGATGTTGAGGCGTGTATAAATTGACGGTCGCCTACATAGACTCCAACATGGGATACTTTTTTCTTATCAGTTTTGAAAAAGACTAAATCACCATACCGAAGATATCTAAAATGAATCTCTTTCCCGCCGGCATATTGTTCAGCAGCTGTTCTTGGAAGAATAATCCTATTATATTTTTGGAAAGCAGTGCGAGTGAAATGGGAACAATCAAGACCCTCTTCATATTTTGATTTGCCTTTGTATGGTTTGCCCAAATATGACTGTAAGATAAGTCCCAGTTTGATATTTTCAGATGTTGTCGGAGAATTGTCTAAATTTTTTACTTCAGGACGGATTTCATACCCACCGGTTCTGTATCTTGGATGTGTAGCACATCCTAAAAGTGTAATAAAAAAAATTATGAGAAATATATTTTTCATGTCAGTTTTGGGTATTCCATCTTAAATCGTTTTCTATAATATAGACGAGTTCCAATAAGCAGAGCAACAATAAATATCGCATATATATAGAAAAAATAGCCTGCTAATATAGTCAGTAGAAGTATCGGCAGTTTAATCGACAAAAAGAGAATTTTTTCAGAATCAGAAAAAAGAGTTATTATTACTGTCAGAATTGAAATGGTTGAAAGAATGACCAATAGTGTAAAATGTGAACTGTTTGCCACCACAACAGAATCTATCAAGAGAATTAATGCCAAAAGTTTAACTAATGGAGTCGATAATATTACCGCAAATGTTTTCTTCCCTGTATTTTTGTCCCCCTCTTTGTCGGGAATTGTAGTCAACAAATAAACAGCTCCAATTGTGAGAGCGAAATAAAAGGGGTTGTCCCATCCGAGAAGTCCGTTATTATTGATAGTCATATCAGACATAACGGTAAATGGGACAATAAATCCGTACCCGACAACATTGGCAAGCAGTCAGATCGGAAGAGCACACGTCTGAACTCCATCACACTGATATATCTCGTATGCCGTCTTCTGCTTGAAAAAAAAAATAAACAAATAAATATAAAAAAAAAAAAAACAAATTAACACATACGAACATAAATAGAGACATGATCTACTTCAAATAGCCACGAAC
>CAJVYT010000475.1 GCA_913009765.1 uncultured candidate division Zixibacteria bacterium | reverse complement strand
ACAATAGCCTTTCCGTGAATATTGCACGGGAGAATGGATATAGTTTGCTCTTTACAACAAGGCGCGGCATTGTCAAAAAGGGATCCGATCCTTACGACATCAACCGTATAGTGGTCAAGGACAGCGCTCTCTGGTTCAAGAAAAAGATGTTCATATACACAAATCCCCTCCTCTCTGCACTTTATCTTAATATAAGAAGAAGATTACGATGAAACTGAATCTTATTGAAAGCCTGGTTTATCTTACAGTAAAACTTCTCAAGTCCATTGATAAAAGAGAAACTGGGCTGGAGTCTTTTGCCCCCGAGACAGTAAAATCCATCCTTGTCGTCTCTTCAACGGCAATTGGAGATACCTTGCTTTCAACACCTGCGATAAGGGCAGTAAGAGAGAGGTACCCGCAGGCAAGGATCACAGCGCATTTTAATAAAAAGAATATGGAGCTGTTTGACAATAATCCTGATATAGATGGAATAATTCCCTATCGTGGAGGGTATAGAAAATTTCTTAAAACCATCATGGAGTTCCGCAGACACAAATTTGATCTTGCTCTGATATTCCACGGCAATGAACCGCAGGCAACACCAATGGCATATCTTTCGGGTGCGAGATTTATAATTAAAATGTCGAAAACACGCAAGTATCAATTTTTATTATCTAATCAGTTTGTAACATTTAAAAAGCCTACCCATGTAATAGAAAAAAGACTGAAAGTAGCAGAGATGGTTGGGTGTAAAACTAATAATAAAAGAATGTTGTTGCCGGAATTAAAAGAAGGTCCCACTGTGATTGACAGATTTTTTAAAATAAAAGGAATTAAGGATACAGATATATTAATAGGTTTTCAGGTAGGGGCATCGACGATGGAAAGGGTGTGGACTGCAGACAGGTTTATTGAATTAGGCAAAAAGCTCCTTAACTTCTATCCTCAATTAAAGATAGTTATTACCGGTTCACCGCAAGAATATAATTATTGCAAAAAAATTACAGATGGCATTGGAGAAAAAACAGTTATATCTGCAGGCCATATTCCTTTAAAATACCTTACTTCTTTATTAATGGAGCTTAAAGTGCTGGTCAGCGGTGATACTGGAACCATGCATATGGCAGTTGCTATCGGCACACCCGTTATCGCTCTTTTTGTATCCGCTGATCCAGGAAATACCGGGCCATATTATGACTTGGATAAGCATACAGTTATTCGAAAAGAAAAACCATGCAGTCCATGTATCTCAAGAAAATGTAAAAGGCCTTTTTGTATGGAATCCATAAATATTGAAGAAGTATTTGAAGCTTTTAAGGAGACTTTAAAATGAAGATAGCTTTTTATAATCTTACAACAACAACAAAGGCTGGTGGTATTGAGACATTTAACTGGGAAATGGCTGGAACATTGGCAAGTAGGGGTCACACTGTCCACATCTATGGAGGGGAAGGAGAGGCGCTCCGTGAGACCCCTGCAAACGTAGAAGTATACCAATATTCGTTTATCAGAAGAGAATCAGTCCCTGATTTAGGCACCAGGTTCAGGAAATTCGTTGAGAGGCTGACTTTTGGGACCCATGCACTGAGATATCTTGTTAAAAGAAACTATGACTACATCTATATATCCAAGCCCTACGATCTGCCGATTGCCCTGATTGTCTCTAAATGGACAGGTGCAAAAGTCATTTTTGGTTCCCAAGGCACGGAATTTTTTCCGGGATATAAATATCTGGCAAAGAGGGTTTCTTATTTCTTCTCCTGCAGCGAGTTTAATGCAGGCCAGATAGATCAGTATTGCAAAATTAGGCCGCGTGTCTTGCCTAACGGTGTAAATACAGGATTATTCAGGCCTCACTTTCCTGATCAGGAGATAAAGCATAATTTGAAAATCAGTGACACGGATCATATTATTATAAGCGCCTGTCGTCTTATCGGCTGGAAAGGCATACAGTATTCAATAAAGGCGGCGGCGGAATTAATCAGTAGGGGCTATGCCATAAAGTACCTCATAATCGGTGACGGAGAGTATGCAGAAGATCTCAGTCTCCTTGTGAAAAAATTGAAAGTAGAAGATAATGTTATTTTTTTGGGGAACAAGCGTAATTCTGAATTGCCAGGGTATTATTCTGTTGCTGGGATAGCGGTGTTCCCCAGTGTCGCGGATGAGACGTTTGGAATAGCTATTGCGGAGGCAATGGCATGTGGTCTGTCAGTAGTTTCTACCGCAGTTGGTGGAATCCCTGAAGTTATAGCAAAAGATACCGGCATTTTAGTACCCCCGAAAAATGAAAAAGCTCTTGTGGATGTAATTGAACAGTTGATGCTCGATGATGATTTAAGGGGGAGAATGGGTAACAGGGCCAGTAGGCATATCTCTGAAAACTTCAACTGGGCAAATATAGCGGGAAAGTTTGAGCGATATTTAAATAATGAATAAAAGTCCAAAGATAATAATAAGTTATTTCTTCGGGCCGTCGAGCATTCCCATAGGTTCATCATGTGCCCAGGCCTTAAAAGAACTTGGATGCAATGTATTCTGTTTCAACAGCGGAATTGAGAGCAGTATGGACCGCTTCTTCTTTAAACCCGCCAACAAGGTAATTCAGGCCGGCGGTTTCAGAAATATTAATATTTCCAGGGGCTCTCCGCATAATAACCAGAATTACCGGCAGGACTTGCTGGAGAAGGCTGTGAAAGAATTTAGACCTGATATTCTATTTGTCTTGCGGGGGAACGGCTATGACTGTGACTACATAACATACTTGAAAGAGGAATATAAAATAAAAAAAATTGTCGGGTGGTGGGTCAAGGGCCCCAAGTGGTTTGACCTTATGCATTTGGAATCAAAGGGATATGATCATTATTTCTGCATCCATCGAGAAGGATATACCGACAAAACAGAGATCTCTTATCTTCCTGCTCTCGCTGTTGACAGTTATAATTATAGATTACAATATAGTCATGATCAAAGACCTTATCGTCATGAGGTGGTATTTGTCGGAGGATGGTATCAGAGAAGACAGGAATTTCTTGAAGGGTTGAAGGACTTTCGTGTTTCCCTGTATGGCCCTAAATGGAAAAAGAAGATTTTAAACAGGAGAATATATCGTATGGTAAAGGCATCTAGTGTAGTGCGTCGTAAATAGCTTTACATATAAGCTAAAATCATATATACTATTTTTATGAGTAGAATAGCAGCACCAATTGTTTTATCACCTGAGGAAAGAGCCACGATAAATATATGGGTAC
>CAJVYT010000474.1 GCA_913009765.1 uncultured candidate division Zixibacteria bacterium | reverse complement strand
GGGTGTTGTTGCTTGTTTTTTTGTTGATGATACGGCGACCACCAAGATCTACACTCTTTCCCTACACGACGCTCTTCCGATCTAGAAAACCCTTCGATAAACTCAGGATGACTTTTAAATAAGGTTCGGGCATGCCCGAACCCTACAAATTCTGAATATCTGCCTTCGCAGGTATGACATTATAAAAACACGAACAATTATTACTTACACTTTTTTCCAGTTCTGCAATGCGTTCACCAAAAGACGCATGCCGATTCCGGTGATACCTTTAGGAACATACGCCTTGCCTTTCGGTTCTTGGTCAACATAGGCAATATCAACATGAAGCCACGGCCAGTCGCCGATAAAGTTTTCTAAAAAGGCACCGGCGGTAATTGTTCCGGCAGGTCTTCCGCCTGAGTTTTGTAAATCGGCAATTGACGATTTCATCTGGTCTCGGTGTTCATCCCAAATCGGAAGTTCCCACACTTTTTCTGCGGTATTATCAGCAGCAGCACGGAATTGGTCTTTGATTTTATCACTATTGCCCATAATAGGAATTCCGGCATAACCTAAAATATACAAAGTTGCCCCGGTAAGGGTAGCAACATCAATAACTGCCTGCGGTTTAAATTTATTGGCATAGTCTAAAGCATCAGCTAAAATCAAACGACCTTCAGCATCGGTATTGATATTTTCAATTGTCAGACCTTTACGGGAAACATGAATATCCCCCGGTTTGGTGGCATGTCCTGACGGCATATTTTCAACAGTTGGAATCAAAACAACAATGTTTTGCGGGATTTTTAAACGGGCAGCTGTTGTGATAGCAGAAAGCACTACCCCGCCTCCGCACATATCCCCTTTCATATCACCCATGTTCATGCCCGGTTTCAAAGAAATACCGCCGGAATCAAATGTCACCCCTTTACCGACTAACACAATCGGAGCCCTATTGGCAGGACCGCCATTGTATTCGCAGATAATAAAACGAGGAGGTTCATCAGAGCCTTTGGATACGGCTAATAAGGCACCCATCTTTTCTTTAATAATTGCGGTTTCGTCAAGAATTCGACATTTGAATTTATATTTGCGGGCAAGTTCTTTTGCTTTGTTGGCAAAATCTGTCGGCGTAAAATCATTTGACGGTCTTAATCCAAGTGTACGAGCCAAGAGTTGTCCCTCGGCAATAATTTGCCCCTGCGTGACAGCTTTTTCAAGACGATTAAGCAGTTTTTTATTATTAACTGCAAACGTTATTTCTTTTAAGAAATTTTTAGATTTTTTATCTTCACCTGATTTATAATCCAATAGCTTATATGAACCTAAAAGATACCCCTCAATAGCACCTTGAAAAAAGGAGGCATTTTCAAAATCATTAAAATAAAGGACAGCTCGCCCAATAGAAGTAAGCGATTTATGACGAGAAAGTTTTCCCATTGCTTTTCTGAAAGAATCATGTGTTAATGATTTTTTTTCACCGACACCCAGTAAAATTACTTTCATCGCCTTGAAACAATCGACATTCCGCAAGACCGCAATTTCACCGTTTTTACCTGTAAATTCGGTAGTCTTTAATAAATTTGTTATTGCATTACCGGAACATTCATCCAGTGCTATTAGATTTTTTCCAACTTTATCAAATTCTGAAATAAAATAAACCACCGCCCCAACCGGTAATTCATTGATATTTCCTGCCGTATATTTTAAGTCCATACAAACTCCTTTTTATAAAAGTAGATGTTACAATATTATTGTTTTGTAAGTATAGTTTAGAAACAAAGAATTAAGAAAGAAAGTAAAATATTAATACGAAGTTTTGAGATAGTTTTGATAATTTAGTTCTATTTCAGCCAAATTGTCCGACCCAAATTTTTCCATAAAGGCATTTGCCAACACCAAAGCAACTGAAGCCTCACAGACCACTCCCATAGCAGGTACAACACAGTTATCAGTCCGCTCAACCATTGCTTCGGCAGGTTCTTTTGTCAGCACATTGACTGTTTTTAGAGGTTTATTCAAAGTCGAAATCGGTTTTGCAGCAGCTCGCAGAACAAGATTTTCACCGTTTGTCATACCTCCTTCAACACCACCGGCATTATTTGTTTTGCGGTAAAAATCTTTTTTCTTAGGGTTAGAATCTTTTGTATAGAGAATTTCATCATGCACATCAGAGCCAAGCATAGATGCTGATTTAAATCCTGCTCCTATTTCAAACCCTTTGACTGACGGTACCGCCATAATCGCAGCAGCCAATAATGAATCAAGTCTTTTTTCAGGTTGAGAAAAACCACCTAACCCAACCGGAAGACCTGTCACTATCACTTCTGCCACTCCTCCCAATGAATCATGTTTTGACTTAGCCTCTTTGATAGCAGTGATAAATTTTTCTTCTGTTGCTTTATCAATACAACGTACTTCGGATTCTTCGGTAATGCTTCTTAATTTTTCTATATCATCAATCTGTATTTTTTCAGGAAGGAAAACATTACCGATTGAAACAACATGCGATGCAATTTGAATATCAAAATGTTCTAAAAACTGTCTTGCCAAAGAACCGATAGCAACACGGACAGCAGTTTCTCTGGCAGATGCCCGTTCTAAAATATTTCTAAAATCTTTATGATTGAGTTTAATACCTCCCGCTAAATCAGCATGCCCCGGTCGCGGTGTTGTTGTTTCATAGGCGAGTCTTTGTTCTTTTAAATTCAAATCATCCGCAATCGGATTGATTGGATGCATGATTTTAGTCCAGTTTCCATAATCAGCATTTATGACTGCCAAAGTAATCGGTGATCCGAGAGTAAAAGAGTTTCTAATTCCAGAGAAAATTTCCACTTTGTCCGTTTCAATTTTCATCCTTCCACCACGCCCATAGCCTTTTTGTCTTCGGGATAATTGGAAGTTAAGTTTTGCTAAATCAATGGGTAAGCCGGACGGGAAGCCGTCAATAATTGCAGTAAGCTGTGGACCGTGTGATTCACCGGCTGTGAGATAAGTTAACATATAAAATAATATAACATTATAGGTAAAAGGTCAATCATCTAATACAGAAGTTACGCTTTCAATGATTCATGCATTTGTGAATCATCTCTCATCTGAGATCGGAAGAGCGTCGTGTAGGGAAAGAGTGTAGATCTCGGTGGTCGCCGTATCATTAAAAAAAAAAAAAAAGAAAAAAAAATATAAATAATAAAAAAATAAAAAAATAAGGAAACACTCACATCATGACAGTGAGGTAAAAGAACACACAAACTGA
>CAJVYT010000473.1 GCA_913009765.1 uncultured candidate division Zixibacteria bacterium | reverse complement strand
TGTATGTTGTCAAGCAGATGTTCAGCCTTTCCCGGTGAATCATTGACTGCAACATATCTGTAGGTTGCGTAAAGATCGTTCAGGGCTTCGTTGGTAATACGGACTTTGTATTTCACGATTTCTCTGAAGAGCGTATTTTCTTTTTCAGACCGGCGAATGCCTGATGAAGCGGTTTGTGCCTGCCTTCAAGAATGTCCTTTCTTCCCATTGCCAGTATCTTCAGCATAGCCATACTCTCGCGGTCTTTTTCATATTCCTTCAAATCCTGAATTATTACCCTGGCCTCTCCGTTTACGGTTACCACAACCGGGTTGCCTGTTTCAGATATCTCGCTGATTATCTCTGATGCGTGAGATTTAATATGGCTTATGGGTTTGACGGCTGTGCTCAGTTTCATGCCTTCCTCCTTTTGGTCAGAATTAAGTCCTGATTATAGTCTATCAGTTTTTAATGAAAAATCAAAGCTTCTTCTGAAGGCTGTTCAGCCCTTCGGCAATTCTTTGTTCTAACCCTGCAACCTCAGCAATAATTTCTTTTGGCTTTGCATATTCCACTTCTTCATGCACATGCGCCTTATAACGACTGGCTGTAAGGTTTAAATCATTCTCTATTATTTCTTCCTTTCTGGCAAACCAGCTTAGTTTGCTTTCCGGTTTCTCATCCCATTTATCAAGAAGGTCTGGAATGTCATTTTTATCAGGCTGAGGTGTCCGCTTATCATCAAGGCTATAACCATCTCCTGTTATTTCGTAAAACCATACCTTTTCTGTTTCACCGTCACGCTCAAATACAACAATAGATGTTTTCACACCCGCATAGGGTTTGAACACACCGGAAGGGAGACTTATAATCCCGTGAATCTTACATTCATCCAGCAGCCACTTTCTCAGTTTTTTGTGTGCATTTGTTGAGCCGAATAAAACACCTTCGGGGACAATAACCGCCGCCTTTCCGCCGGGAGCAAGATGCTTATAGAAATACTCTCCAAATAAAAGCTCCGTCTTTGAAGTATTCAAATCAAAATCTTCAAGGATTGCCTCTTTATTCACGTTGCCTGCAAAAGGAGGATTTGCAAGGATAATATCATACTTCCTGTTGTTTTCTGTCGGGAGAGTAAGAGGGTCGTGATGTCTTACATTGACATTCTCAAGGCCGTGTAAGTAGAGGTTCATTATCGCTATCTTTATCATGTCTGTATCATTGTCATAGCCTGTTATCGCATGGGTTTTTAGAAATTCATGTTGATCCGGCCTTAGCATGTCTCCTGTGATATGACCTTCTTTCTTTATCTCTTCGTTTGTGTTTTGTTTCATGATGTAAAGATAAGCCTCTATTTAGAAAACCGGCTGTTCCACAGGCAGGGTCAAGGATATACTATCCTGCCTTGGGTTTTAAAAGGTTTACCATCATCTTGATAATGTGCAGTGGA
Organism: uncultured candidate division Zixibacteria bacterium; assembly: GCA_913009765.1. The sequence goes on along the minus strand of CAJVYT010000473.1, from coordinate 1,813 downwards.
GTCCTGAACTGTCCGTTTGTTCCTGATATAACAATTTTACTTAAGAGATATTCATAGAGGTCGCCTTTAACATCTGTGTCGTATTTCCGGGTATCGTTGTAATCCATGCCGTCGATGACGGCAACTACAGAACGTAATGTCGGCCTGTTGAAAATCTTCAAATGCGCCTGCCTGAAAAGGAGTTTGCCCATTGGTGAAAGATTTGGAAGCTCATGGAATTTTTCAAACGCCTCTGAAAGCGTCACATCTATAGCCGTCATAGGGTTATTAACGCCGCCGGCATAAAGCTCATCCATAAGCTGATCAACTTTTTGTCTAAGGTCTGAATTAGTAAAGTTAAGTGTCATCTATTACCTCATTAATGCTAATTTCAATGGTGGACTCTGCTTTATATGAGTAAAGACAGGCTTGGTTATATTGCCGAATGCTTTTAAATAAGCATCTACTCCGCCAAATGATGCAAACGGCTGATTATTGAGAAACTGAAAATCTCCCTTTTCAAACTGTTCAGCGTATTTCGGGCTCTGGATAATCTGCTCAATAAGTATCCTGAGAAGGCGAATCTGCACAAGATCCAGATTATACTCAACTTTAAGAAACTCAATAAGTTCTGCAAGCTGTTCTTTTTGTGTAGGCAGTTTGGCGACACCCAAAGCCTCTTTAATGAAATCAGTAATATCGGCAAATATGCGGTAAACTTTGGCAAGATTAATTTCATTGAAATACTCTACAGGACGGTTTAAAACCTCTGTCCTTAGATATTCCATAAGTTCATCATCAAAATTCCCGGTTTTAGCTGCTTCCATCAACTCCGGCTTTATCTTGGAAACTTCTTTTATCTTATCTTTCCATCTGTTCTGATAATGCATACGGTCAACTTTTTCACCTTCAGGCCCGACTTCTATAAATTCAGTAAAGACAATCTCATCAGGCGCGGGGGTAATGAGTTTTTCTCTTGGTGGAGGTGGTGGCGGCCATGGTGGTTCTCCTCCGGGGCCTATAGTCACCGGAATAGGTTCCGGCGCAGTATAGTCATAATCTTCTTCAAAATATTTAACAACTTCGCAGAAATCGTGAATTATAAACCGGGTCTTCTCTGTGCCGTCAGTGAAAGTATATTTACGAGTCCCACGGCCTTTTATCTGTATATAACTTGTAGGGGGGGCAACAAGAGTAGAGGTATTTAAAAAGTAGAAAAAATAGCCATATCATATTACAATTCCACTTATCAACGCATAGGAGGTGGAATTGTAACATGGTGAAAGCGCAAACTTACTCAACAACAAAGGTAAAAAGGCATCTTGAACAATATAAAATCGCAACGATGGAGGACTTAAAGAAGGTATTGGGTACAGACGTTCGGATGACAGTGTTTAGAAAGTTAAGAGAATTGCCTTTTAGGACGAGTTATTCTCACAGAGGAAAATATTATGCGCTTCAAAAGACAATCCACTTTGACGACATGGGCTTGTGGTCTTGTAAATCCGTTTGGTTCTCATCCTATGGGACATTGCTGGAAACAACAAAGGCATTTGTAACTAAATCAGAGATGGGATACCAGGTTATCGAGCTTGATAAGATTCTTCATGTCTCAGTTAAAGAATCCCTTATCAATCTTTTCAGGAAGAATAGTATTGGGAGAAAAAAGGTAGCCGGCATATACGTCTATTTTGCTAATAGCGCCGAAGTTCAAAGCAAACAAGTCATTCGCAGAAAAGAATATCTGCATGATCAAAGTTACAAATCAGGTAAAGTTGAAGAGGGGTTGCTGTACCATGAATTGAAAGCAACGATAGTCTTGTTTTCCAGTCTG
>CAJVYT010000472.1 GCA_913009765.1 uncultured candidate division Zixibacteria bacterium | reverse complement strand
TACTATTAATCGTTTATAGTTGTTTATTGGTAATTGCATTTTACATTATCGGCGGTGTAGCTCAGTCGGTTAGAGCACGCGGCTCATATCCGCGGAGTCGCTGGTTCAAATCCAGCCACCGCCACCAAGTTCCGTTAATCGGAACTGTTGTAATATAATAAGTTACAACTATGCCCGACCCCAAAATATCTAAAATCTACTTACTGCGGGGTTACTGTGGGATTGCTTATTTTGTGGGGGTATGTTTTAAGTACCCCCCCTTGACAGTTGTGTAAATTATAACTATACTCTGTTATAATAAATACGTAATCGCCCGACTTCTTAGGCAAGGGAGAAGAACATTAGGGATATTACTAAAGAAAAACCCCCGCTTTACCGAATAAGAACACATAATATTAATCAACTAAAACATCTTGTAGGAGGTTAGGATGAGCACCCCCGCTATGTCAGAATTTGCAAAACTAATTAAGGAGTACCGCGAAAAAAAGAGTTCAAAACTGATATACAATGCCTCGATTGAACATGCACACGATCTTTTTTCGGAGCTTTTTAAAGAGGCTGAGGAAACTAAGGCAAACGTGCATATTGTAAGTGGTCAGCTTACGGAGGATTTTTACGGCCGATTCAGCGACACAATAAAAAAGATTATCGATAAAGGGGTGCATGTGCAACTGGCCGTTTTAAATCCTGCGGTTGCGCTAGAAAAACACCCATTTGTGATGTCTATACTGAAGGGAAATGGTCAAGTTTTCCAAGCGGACAATGAAGTTGATACCCCCCACTATATTCTTGTAGGTGATAGATGTTTTCGATTAGAGACAGATCATGGTAAGGCAAAGGCGGTGGCATCATTTAACAATCCTGATATTGCAGCAAAGCTAAAGCTGCATTTTAACAGTTTGATTCAACAGAGCTACATGAAAAAGCATACCTGCAGGGCTGAGAAGACGCCCACTCCGTAATAGTCCATGATAGCAGATTTATACGGTAGCATTAAAATACTTGCCGTATTAACAGCTGCGATTTTTGCGATTGCACAGTATTACGAAAATCGACAAAAAAACTCATAGACGAAGGTAAGTCCGCCACCCAGGATATTGAGTTCGACGGCGCGGACAAAAGCCAAGAGATATCAGACTATCAAAAGAGATGGGATAGAATACAGATTACAAAACCACTTGCTAATTGCGGAATAATTTATACTCTCTGGATACTTATTGTTCTTTATGTTTTATCTTTTCCGGTCATATTAGCGGCTTCGTTTATTCCTGAAGTTTGGAAATCGATTTCCTCTATTGCCATTGTATCTTGGTTATTTCTGGGGACGTCTCTTGTTCTGTGCTATGTAAGCTTAAAACTGTCAGTAAATTTATACAAAATGGAAAAACAGCTGCTGGTTTTCCAAGATGATGTTCAAAAAGTAGAAGATTATAATAGATTAAAGAAAACGTTACAACAATTAAGTCTTATGTAATCGTCTCCCCTTGATTTTCCCAGCCCGCCTCGTATATGTTTGGAGTTAATGGATACCATTCTCATTATCTTGCTCTGTGTTGCAGCCTTCATCGGGTAGTATGGCTTTTATATGGGGTGGAGAAGGAGAAAATAACTTATATGGGAGTAATGAGTGATCAAGAACTAAGGCTTATTGAGTTAGAGCGCAATGCTCGTAAACACGCTTATGATCTAGTTCATAAGCTTACATTTTTTGTTATCAGTATTGAACTGATTTTCTGTGGTTATATTTTATTAAACGCAGAGGAATTTGGGGTTATCAAACATTTAAGCTTACTTTTTTTGCTTGGGGGAGTTGTGGCTATATCGGGTCTTCTATGGCGCTTCTTTTATAATCAGCAATCTCACGACATGGCACATGGACGAATAACGAAAAGACCCGCAATACTGCAGTCTGTGCAGTATTTTCTTTATTGGATCTTTGTGATCGGCTCAGTAGTTTTTTTTATTTTTTCAGTTGGAGCTGGATATAGATACTTAAATCAAATAGAAAATCAGAGTACGAATAGAGCAATTTCAAAGACAGCAGAGCCCATTACTGTTATCGAGTCTGAGTGGGTAGGATCGCCGGAGGAGAAAATAAACATTGGAGCCGTTAACAAAGAAGACCCCCTTGATGCTGGGAAATAGTATCCATTGACGAGGTCTTGCTGGCCCAATTAAAGAAAACGCATGTAAAGTAACCTTGAAATGACCGAAAAAAAACAAAGCAAACAACCACTTGAGAAAAAAATTCAAACTTGGCTTAAAACGCAGGGTTATCCACTCGAAATGAGAGTGGCTCGTGCATTTCAAGATTGCGGTTTTAGCGTCATTTCATCCGATTATTATTCAGACCCCAATACCCAGGAACTCAGAGAAATCGACGTTGTTGGTTATTTATTAGAGATAGTCAACAACGTGCGGGTTCGTATAACTTTGACCGTGGAATGTAAATCATCAACTGGCAAACCGTGGGTGATGTTTTGTCCCGCGGGAACTCGCCTTAAGGATTCTCAGAGGGTTACTGAACGAGTCACTTCTAAAGTTGCTACAAAGATCTTACCTGCAATTTCAACACATAAGGAAGTTTACAGCCTTCCTTTATTTAAGCTTTCGACCCCATCAGGGCACAGCATTACACAAGCGTTCACTAGTGGTAGTGATGTTGGTTTTAAGGCCTTGACGAGCGCATGCAATGCGGCGTTAGCAATGACTGTTCGAGCTGATAAATTTACAAGGGATGTATCCATTCGTATATGTGAAATTGTTTTCCCGGTTGTAGTAATTGAGGGTCAACTATTTCGGGCACAGCTAAAGGATGGTGACTTGCATGTGCAAGAAGTATTGCATAGCACGCTACTGTGGAGAAATCCTATTATTATCAAGCCGGGCCGTATGGTTCACGCGATAGTTCATATACTAACACAGGATGGTTTGACCCAATTTGCGAAAGATGCAGCTTATTCTGCAGCGCGGCTGATAAAGTTTGTTAAAGAGAAGAACCTTTTTACTTAATCTTGGGATATAGACTAATTTCCCACCAAATTGCTAGAGTTATTTTAGACACCCCCCAAAGTGCAGATGTACCCCGCTACTTACTTACAAAAAAGTAATAAATAAAGTCGGTCAATCTTTGTAATTCATAAAATTATTTATCAGGTCTTTAAAATTTTTTGGTTGGTACTTATTAAATCCCTCTTCATCCACAAAAATAAAGTCATATTTTACCGATGATTGTATTTTATTAAT
>CAJVYT010000471.1 GCA_913009765.1 uncultured candidate division Zixibacteria bacterium | reverse complement strand
TTTTTGTCATGATACGGCGACCACCTGGATCTACACTCTTTCCCTACACGACGCTCTTCCGATCTAGGATATTTTGGTTTTATAGTTCCCGAAGAATATGGCGGATTAGGACTGTCGACAACATCATTTATGGGAGTTGTTGAAGAAATTTCAGGTGGATGTGCCGGATTTGGTATTATGCTGTCGGTGCATAATTCTCTTACTTGTGAAATCTTAAAAACATTTGGTTCTGATGAATTAAAACAAAAATATCTGCCTGCTATGGCAGCCGGCGAAAAAATAGGCTCGTATTGTCTTACCGAACCTAACGCAGGTACCGATGTGGCATCAATCGCAACATCAGCAGAAGATAAGGGCGACCATTATCTTATAAACGGGACAAAAACTTTTGTTACATCAGCAGTGTATGCCGGTTTGTTTATAGTCTTTGCAAAAACCGACCCTGAGGCAGGTTATAAAGGTCTCAGTTGTTTTGTTGTTGATGCTGATGCTGACGGTGTTACCCTTGGTGTACCCGAAAAAAAAATGGGAATCAAAGCATCCGATACTCGTGAGGTTTCATTTGTTGATGTAAAAGTTCCCAAAGAAAATCTCTGTGGTGAACTTGGTAAAGGTTTTAGGCAAGCAGTAACAATTCTAAACTCCGGTCGTATTGGTGTTTCTTTCCAAGCTATCGGAATTGCTCAAGCTGCATTTAATGAGGCTCTCCAATATTCCAAAGATAGAAAACAGTTCAATCAGCCGATTTCAAATTTTCAGGCAATTCAGTTTAAACTTGCCGATATGCAGACAAAAATTGATGCTGCTCGTCTTATGGGCTATCGTGCTGCTCAATTAAAGGATGCCGGAGAACCTTGTCATCGGGAATGTTCAATGTCTAAATTATTCTCTACTCAAGCTGCCAATTTTGTCTGTAACGAAGCGGTGCAGATTCATGGCGGGTATGGGTATATTAAAGAATATGCGGTTGAAAGATATTTTCGAGATGCTCGTGTTACCGAATTGTATGAAGGTACTACAGAAGCTCAAAAAATGGTTATCTCAAAAGATTTATTGAAGGAGTAAACTGTTGCTTGAAAAAAAACATCTGGAATATAGAGAAGATATTAGAGATTTTTGTTTAAAACAAATTGAACCGCTTGCCAAAACACTTGATGAAGAACAGCGGTTTTTACATGAACATATTCAGCCGTTGACTGACAAAGGTCTGTTGTCGGTTTTTATCCCCGAAGAATACAGCGGGAAACCGATTGATACAATCTCGTATGCAATTGCTGTCGAAGAACTTTCCCGTGTATGCGGCTCAACTGGTATAACTGTCGCCGCTCATAATTCGCTTGGCACTTTTCCAATCATAGCCTTTGGCAACGATGAACAGAAACAACGTTTTTTACCTCGTGCCGCTAAAGGCGAACTGCTTGCCTTTGGTCTTTCAGAACCGGATGCAGGCTCTGATGCCGGTGGGACTCGTACCTATGCCAAAAAAATTGACAAAGGTTGGGAAGTAAACGGTTCTAAATGCTGGATAACATCGGCAACTACTGCCTTTGCGACTATCGGAACTGCAAGAACTTCAGAAGATGCCAATGATAGACGTATTACGACATTGATTTTAGAAAAAGATGCTGATGGATATGCTGTCGGAAAAAAAGAAAACAAAATAGGACTCCGAGGTTCTGATACTGCATTCTTACATTTTGATGATATGTTTGTTTCCGATGATAATCTGCTCGGTAAAGAGGGAGAAGGGTTCAAGCAGATGTTAATCACGCTTGACGGCGGACGAATTTCTATCGGAGCGATGGCACTTGGATTGGGACAGGGTGCTTTGGATGTTGCTTTAAAATATGCTGCCGACCGTAAACAGTTTGGGAAACCGATAGCATACAATCAAGCAATTCAGCATAAACTTGCCGATATGTCTATGGAGCTTGAGGCTGCCAGATTGCTTATTTATGATTGTGCCGCACGAAAAGATGCTAAACAAAAATACACTCGCTATTCTGCTATATGTAAATTGTATGCTTCCGAAGTTGGTCGACGATGTGCCGAACATGCTATTGAAATTCTTGGCTCAGTTGGAATAATTACCGGTAAATATACCGCCGAACGAATTTGGCGTGATGTCAAGTTGTGTGAGATTGGTGAAGGAACATCAGAAGTCCAACGTCTTGTCATCGCTCGCGAACTGCTCAAAGAGTTAGAGGCTGATAAGTGACAGGGCATTGCCCTGTCTGAATAAATAGAATTTTTTTATACATGTCATTCCCACCCATCTGCCAATCTAAAATGGGTTCGGTTTGTGAAATAAGTTTGTAGGGCAGGTCTCGCTTTTGAGACCTGCTTTCAGTGCATTGCAGACGCCCTCGTCTGCCAATCTTCAACCTCACATTTACTACAAGTTTGTAGGGCAGGTCTCGCTTTTGAGACCTGCCTTTTTATTGATGTATTAGAAAAATCAAAGTAGAAATACTTAAAAACGAGAATTTATTTATTCAAATAAAAGGTTTTCCCAATCATCTTGCTTGTAATCTATATTATCTAATAATATTTTTATCATTATTTTTTTTGTCAACTCCTCTAGCTTTTTTACATTGAGGATGTCTTTCTCTTTTAAAGTGTTGCCATGAACTATGTTGCTACGTGAGTTATAAGAATCTTTAACAAGTTTAAATATGTCTTTTTGTTCTTCAATATTTTCACCCATGAATTTTGCTATACAGAGGGATAAACGGAAAGATAATTCTCCTCGATACTTTGATTTACCTAAATCTGAAAGTATTAAAGCTTCCAAAGCTATCATTAAATCAAGTAACTTATCTTCTGGCGAATTCCGAGTGTTTGTGAAAGTGATACGACGTAAACCTATTCCAATTGACTTATTAGTGTTATATTTAATTAATAAGCAAAGTTCTTTTAATTCTGTCATATCATTTTCATTAAAGACTCCTTGTTCATAAAATGGCTGAGGAATTGATTCTTTCGTGCCAAGTGTATGAGAGGAGTTCCATATATCATCAGTTTCTACTAATATCGGTGAAAGTAATAGTCTCTTATCATTTAAAAGAATCATCGCATTTTGGATTGCCTCTATTGAAGATTGTATCTCTTTGAAGAAAGCTTGGTATGCTATATTGTCTAAATTACTTGCGTCACCACTAACGTTAACTGATTCTTCTGTTGTTATTTCAATTATTGTCTGAACATTCCTAATAGAAGAATACGAGTGGGAATTGAAAATAGGATAGT
>CAJVYT010000470.1 GCA_913009765.1 uncultured candidate division Zixibacteria bacterium | reverse complement strand
TACTCAATAGTAGTTTAGCTTTATACGATAATTATAAATATATTATTGAGAGTGTATATTGTAGATATTTTTTGTTTTTTTTTTTTTTCAAGCAGAAGACGGCATACGAGATATATCAGTGTGACTGGAGTTCAGACGTGTGCTCTTCCGATCTTAGATAAAATTGAATTCAGACATATTCTGATCACTACGATTCTGTTTAGTCTCGTTATTTCTGTAGTCAGGATAGCTGGCAATCATACAATTAATGACGATGGTATTATTTATCTCATTAGCGCGGGATACATATCAGAAGGTAATTGGGGCGCCGCTATTGATACGTTTCCCTGGCCTTTCTTTCCCGCATTAATTGCTATATTTAGCAAGGCAACAACATTAAGCATAGAAATATCTGCGCATATTGTTGTGACACTGTCATATTTGTTGTTGGCTGTATATTTTCTTTTGTTGTTGAAGGAAATGGGAGCAACAAAACGAATACTGATATTTGCTGCGATTACACTGCTGATATTTCCCAAGTTAAACGATTATCGTGTAATGATTATCAGAGATCCACTGTTTTGGGCTCTGATTGTCGCATCTTTCTATCACTATTATAGCTTTATATCTAAACAGAAATGGACGAGCGCAATAATCTTTGTCGTTGCGTCAATTCTTTCTATTCTGGCCAGAGTAGAAGGTGTGGTCTACCTTGTGGTGCTTACATGCAGCTTGTTATATTTGATAGAAGGGCAAAAGAACAAGTATCTTGGCTTTATTAAAATCATATCAGTACTGGTTCCAGTATCTCTTGCGGCTATATATATATTGTCTGTGTACGATTATGGCTATAGTAATTATATTGGTATAGCAGAGCAGTTATTTAATGCATTACCGTCTATGCATAAGTCATTCCAGGAAAGAACCGGGGTGGTACAGTCGCTGATACTTAGTAAATATCTGCATGCGTATGCATGGTTTGCTTTACTGGGTGCAATGATATTTACTTATTTGTCCAAGCTTATTCTCACTATACCGTTTGTTAATTTAGTCGGGCTACTCTATGCATTCAAGAGGCGCATATTGATACCCGACAAGAAAAAATGGGCGGTGGTTGTTATATTTGCTGGAACATCCTTGTTGGCAACCATATATGCGTTTATTACACAATATTTTATTATTACCAGACACCTGATGGTATTTAATCTACTATTAAGTCTTATAGCAGCCTATGGTTTTGATGCGATATACCAGAATGTGTGGAAAAAAAGGAAGAATATTGTTTATAAGGATTACCTTAAGATATTTTTTGTATTGGCACTGTTCATAACGGCCCTCGACGGGTTGCTATCAACAGGAACCAGCAAAATATATATTAAGGAGGCAGGATATTGGCTTCAGAATGAAAATAACAGGAATCTTCCTGTATATTCCAATAGCAATAAATTTCTTTATTATGCAGGGTGGTATAGCCAGAACGGCTGGGAAGCAGAAAGAAATATACGAGATATTGTAAAAATCAGGTCAAAAAAAATGGTTGCAGCATATTTTGCAGTCAATATGAAAAAGAAACAGGCTGTAGATTATACAAAATTCATCAACACCTTGGGCAAACCTGTCAAGACCTTTGTAAACAATAAGGGCGATAAGTTATTAATATATAAAACAATAAGTTAATATTCAATATAATTATCCGCGGTTAAGATTAGGTTAAACTAATACACATCAAATTATGCAAAACAGTATTTTCCAGAAATTGCGCAGCCCGTTTATGGCCTTTGGCCATGATGTGTTTATGGCAATAGCTGCCTGGTTCTTTGCCTATTTACTACGTTTTAATTTTGAGCATATTCCGCCTGAAAACCTGAATCTTGCCGTCAAAACGCTTCCGCTGCTGGTTGTTATACAAACTTTCTTCTTTTGGTATTTTGGACTCTATCGCGGCGTCTGGCGCTTTGCCTCTGTTCCAGATCTGGTAAGGATAATCAAAGCAGTTATTTTTGGCGCCAGTATATTTGCTGTGGCTCTTCTTTTTATAAACCGTATGGAAGGAATACCAAGATCTGTCTTTCCCTTATATGTAATTTTATCAATTGCTTTTCTTGGCGGACCCAGACTCCTATACCGCTGGATCAAAGACCGCACTATATACAGTAACACAGGAGAACGGGCACTGATTATCGGGGCAGGGTTGGCTGGAGAAATGTTGGTACGTGACCTTATGCGTGATCCGGAAAAGATGTACAACCCCGTTGGCTTCATTGATGATAACAGGAGAAATAAGGGCAAAGAGATTCATGGCGTACGCGTCTTGGGTAATGCGGATAAGATTGGTGAAATTGTCGATAAAATGGCGGTCGATGTTATTTTGATCGCGATACCTTCGGCAACATCAAATGAGATGCAAAGACTTGTTTCGGCGTGCGAGGAGTCAGGATGTACTTTTAGAACATTACCCAGCATTCAGGATCTGGCATCAGGTAAGTCTGCACTCAAGGAATTACGCGATGTCAATATTGACGATTTACTAGGCAGAGAAGCCGTATCCCTTGATTGGGAATCCATTCGTGTGGATTGTGTAAACAAACGTATCCTGGTGACTGGTGGAGGTGGCTCCATTGGTTCTGAATTGTGCCGACAAATCGCAGAACTTTCTCCTGCCTGTCTCATTATCATTGAGCAAAGCGAATATAATTTATACAGCATCGAATATCAGCTAAGAAAAAAATATCCAGAACTGAAGCTCGCGGTTTATTTGGGCGATGTTGCGGACAATGCGCTTACAGAACGAGTATTTAGCAAATTTAAACCAGAAATCGTTTATCATGCATCGGCCTATAAGCATGTGCCAATGCTGGAGGATCAGGCGAGAATCGCAACACAGAATAATGTTCTTGCAACTGAATTGATTGCCGATCTGGCAAATAAATATCATTGTCAGAAATTTATATTGATTTCTACAGACAAGGCAGTAAACCCAAGTAGTGTTATGGGCATGACCAAACGGGTTGCGGAAATATATTGTCAGTTGATAAATAAATCATCTGAGACAAAGTATATAACTGTAAGATTTGGTAATGTATTGGCATCGGCGGGAAGCGTCATACCTTTGTTCCAGAAGCAGATAGCAGACGGTGGCCCGGTTACGGTTACCCATCCGGATATCACACGATATTTTATGACCATCCCGGAGGCTTCACAGCTCATATTACAGGCAGGCGCCATAGGCGAGGGTGGAGAAATATTTGTCCTCGATATGGGCGATCCTGTAAAAATTG
>CAJVYT010000469.1 GCA_913009765.1 uncultured candidate division Zixibacteria bacterium | reverse complement strand
CAGAACTAACGCCTATCATAACTCCTAAAATTGTCAGCCCTGAACGAAGTTTGTTTCCTCTTATAGACGAGAGGGCAAGCATAATAGAATTTTTTATTTCAATCCAGCTTAGAATCATACTTTACTCATAACTTAAAGCTTTAATTGGGTCTAATCTGGCAGCTTTCATAGCCGGATAAATTCCAAAAACAAGCCCGATAGTTGTTGATATTCCAAATCCAATTGAAATTGCCAGTATTGATGGAGTTATTTCCATCCCCAAATTACTCACAAGGAGTGCCTTCGCAATTATAAACCCAACAATAACTCCAATAAACCCTCCGATAAATGTCAATAAAAGAGATTCAAATAAAAACTGAACCAATATATGCTTTCGCTTAGCTCCTAATGATTTCCTGATGCCAATTTCACGAGTTCGCTCTGACACAGCAACCATCATAATATTCATAACAACAATTCCTCCAACGACAACAGAAATTGAAGATATACCGATTAATCCAAAACGAAGGATCTTAGTGAAAGAGTTTAGTACTTCCAAAATAGAGTCGGCAGTCAGCATATCAAAATCATCCTCTTCATTAAACGGGACATGCCGCTGAGCTCTTAATACTACTCGAACCTGATCCATGGCATCAGGTAAATCCTCAACAGAATTAGCTTTTATAACTAAATTTAATCCCCGCCTAGTAGGTCCAAACTGCTTTGAGTAAGAGGAAAAAGGTACCACAACAAAATTATCTTGATTGTCACCAAAAGCAGAGCCTATTTTTTTAGCCACTCCGATAACAGTATAAGAATTTGCCCCCAATTTAATAATTTTCCCTATTGGATCTACGTTGCTAAAAAAAGTTTCTCTTACAAAATCTCCAATAAAGATAACTTGTTTACGGTATAAATCATCTTCATAAGACTGAAACCTCCCTTGGGCAACTTCTAAATCTACAATGTCTATATAGCTTGCTTCTGTAGCTCTTACCAAAACAGAACGGATTTTTTCATCTTTATATTTAATAGTTGCTTTATTGAACGCAAGCGGAGATATTTTGTCGACCAAATCACAACCGTTTTCAATCATTTTAACAGCTTCAGAATTTATTGGTTTACGTTTTATTTTTTTTAATAATTCTTCATGAGACCTTACCATACCGATTCTCTGCACAAAGAAAGTACTCGGACCTAAACGAGACAAGTCATCTTCGACAGCCTGAGCCATTCCTTCAAGAGCTGATATAATTGTCATGACCGATGTCACACCAATCATCACACCTAACAGCGTCAAACTTGACCGCAGTTTATTAGCTCGCAGGGCATCAAAAGCTATTTTAAATAAGGCACCAAAAATCATAATTTAGTTTATCACTTGTCTCATCTCTTGAGTTACTATTTCATCAGATGCAATCTGACCGTCTAAAAGTGAAATTATCCGTTTTGCATGTAGGGCAATACCTCTTTCATGAGTAACAACAATAATTGTATTACCTTGTTTATGTAATTCATCAAACAAACGCATAATTTCAACAGATGTCTTACTGTCTAAATTACCGGTAGGTTCATCAGCTAATATTATTGACGGGTCATTTACCAAAGCTCGGGCAATTGCAACTCTTTGTCTTTGTCCGCCGGACAATTCGCTTGGTTTATGCGTAACACGATCAGCAAGTTCAACACGAGTCAAAGCATTGATTGCTTTTTCTTTTCGTTCATCAGAAGAAGAGCCGTTATAGATAAGCGGAAGTTCAACATTATGAAGAGCTGTTGCTCGAGGAAGCAGGTTAAATGTTTGAAAAACAAAACCAATCTCGCGGTTTCTAATATTTGCCAATTCATCATCTGTCATGTGACTCACATCTTTGCCGTTTAATATATAGTTACCTTTTGAGGGAGTATCTAAACAACCGATTAAATTCATAAGGGTTGACTTGCCTGATCCGGAAGGTCCCATAATAGCAACATATTCACCTTGTTCAATCACAATAGAAGCTCCCCTAAGAGCATGAACAGTCTCGGCACCCATCTTATAAGTTTTCCAAAGATTTGTTGTTTGAATTAGTGCCATGATTTACTCTTTCTTTTTCTTTTCTATTTTTTCTACTTTGTCACCATCTTTGATAGTTCGAAGTATTTTATAAGGACCGGTAATAATAGAATCCCCTTTGAGTACACCTTTTGTAATCTCAATGTTTTTTGAGTCCGCAATTCCCGTATTGACTTCTATAAATTGAGCTTTACTATCCCGAACAACAAAAACTCCCTTGAGTTCTTCTCTCTCTTTTTCTGAATCTGTTTTTTCAACTTCATTTGAATCGGCGGCATGTACTGCATTCTTGTCAACTGATTCAGAATTAGAATCAACGATATTGTTTTTTGCTTTTTCTAAAGAGTCCAAATCAAACGAACGCATAACAATAGCACTGTATGGAACCGAAAGAGCATTTCCTTTTTTATTAGTAACGATATCAACAGTCGCTGACATTCCGGGGCGGATACGAACATTCTCATCATTAAATATTACTTTGACCTTAAAATTAGTTGATTGGTCTTGAGAACCGTTTCCTGAAATCAAAGCAGTGTTGCCAATTTCGACAACTTTTCCGGCAAAGACAGTGTCAATAAATGCATCTACTTCAATCTTAACATCCTGACCTAAAGCAACTTTATTGATTTCGGTTTCATCTACCTCTACCTCAACCTCAAATACATCAAGATTAGAAATTGTCATTAAGGTTCGCCCTTGTGAAAAAGAAGTTTGTCCTTGAGCTATTTCACCTACTTCACAATCCAAAAATGTAATAATCCCTGACATTGGGGCAATAATTTTTTCTTTACTCAAATTGTCAAGCTGATTTTCATATCGTGATTTTACTTGATGAGACCGTGCCAGCATAGCATCATATGCTGAAAGAGAATTAAGATAGGCATATTTAGCATTGGTAAGTTGTGTTTCAGAAGATAAATTTTCCGCACGAAGTCTTTTCTGTCTGTCAAATTCTTCTTTGTTTTGGTTCATCGTGACTTCAGAACCTTGAAGCTGTGCTTCAATTTCTGACATCGCATAGTTCGCTTCATTGACATTAGAACGAAGCTGAATAGTATCTAAAACTATCAATAAATCGCCCGCATTGACAGATCGGAAGAGCACACGTCTGAACTCCAGTCACACTGATATATCTCGTATGCCGTCTTCTGCTTGAAAAAAAAAATAAAAACAATTTTGAGATCGGAAGAGCGTCATGTAGGTAAAGAGTGTAAATCCCCTCAGCTGT
>CAJVYT010000468.1 GCA_913009765.1 uncultured candidate division Zixibacteria bacterium | reverse complement strand
TCAACCTGAGCGATATCCACGGCATGCGTACATTGAAAAACCACCCGGTGTACACCGCCGCCAAGGCCGGACTCATTAGTCTGACCAAGGCCCTGGCACGGGAACTGGCCCCGGAGGTACGCGTCAATGCCGTGGCCCCCGGCGCCATCCTGTGGCCGGAAAACGACCTCGACGAAATGGCCAAGCAACGCATTGTCTCCCGCATCCCGTTGAAACAACCCGGTAGCCCGGAACATGTCGCCAGCACCGTACGGTTTTTGATTCGTGATGCGGATTATATTACCGGTCAGATTATTGCGGTGGATGGGGGAAGGTTGGTAGTTTAGTTTTTCTTTTTGATTGTTGTCGCTATCCATAACGCTCCTTTTCGCTCTCTATAGCGACCTACTTTTAGAAGAAGCCAAAAGTAGGCAAAAGCTTCTTGCTCCACGTCCGCTAAACCAGCCTGCGAATCTTAAGAACAACCCTTAACACGAATCTAACTCGCCGATATCACAACACGATATTCGGGCTCGAGCAGGAGATTCGTGTTTTGGGTTTTATCTTGCGATTCTCGGCTCGCTCCCGAGGTCGCGGGTAAAAATAAGGTGCAAATAGAGACATCCAGCATAATGCTGGGTATATTAGCAATAATTGCTCTCTGATCAGGTTTATATAAATGTCCGTGCCCAAAGTTTTTATATCTTACTCACATGACTCCCAAGAGCATAAGAAATGGGTTCTAGATCTCGCCACTAGATTAAGAAATACTGGAATTGATGCAATTATTGACCAATGGGAATTACAACCAGGTGATGATTTACCTCACTTTATGGAAACACACCTTGCTAATTCAAACTATGTTTTAATGGTTTGCTCAGATAGATATGTGGAAAAAGCTAATTCCGGTACTGGTGGTGTTGGGTATGAAAAAATGATTATTACCTCTGATTTGATAAAAAGCATTGATACAAAAAAAGTTATTCCAATCATAAGACAACAGGGCACAAAAAACGTACCTACCTTTCTAAAAACAAAATTATTTCTAGATTTCTCTCATGCAGATGAGTTTGAATTCAATTACGATGAATTAATAAGAGCAATACATCAATCACCGTTGTACAAAAAGCCTGAGATTGGGAATAATCCTTTTACACCAGTTAACGATATCCAACCTGAGAAAAATAAAGATTTAGTGAAGGTATTTATGACTATCGTAATTAATGATTATGAATCCGGTGCATATTTCACAGATCGCAGACGAATTATGCATGAGCTTCCCATGTCTAGAATTATGTTCGAATTTTTTATTAATGATATCATTGATAAAAAATTGGTTGTAGAAGATAGCGGAGGTGATTTCGTGTTAACGGAGGAAGGAAAACATTATGCAGTTGAGCATAAAATAATTAGCATCTAACTAAGGCGCTTAACAGTAACTCATGGTAATTGGGGTTGGTAATTGGGGTCAGAGTAAAAACTCACAGCTAATAAATAATGGTAGTTTTTACTCTGACCCCAATTACCTCTCACGCTCGGCAGCGTCGAAAGGGGGATTTAAAAAACATCTTCGATTTGTGTTCAATAAATCCAATGTCAGGCGTATGATGATTTCGGTAAGAATTTCTTAGGTTCGGGCATTACACTATTTTTCGTATAAAAAGCCCGTGATCGGAATATAAACTATTGAATTTATTAATATCGATGATTATTAGGTCCCAAAAGGCCCATTTCAAAAGGGCGTTTTAGGACCTCTATTTATATTATATTTTTGAGGGCAACTCATGAGACCTGATGAAAAACATACTCTTGAAGCATTGGTTGATAAATATGGTGGCAAATTTGTTGATGGTGACGATCCTCCAGATGCTTACATTATCAATAAAGACGAAAAAATAGCTGTTGAAGTTACTCGTTTAGTACAACACGTAACTGATGATAAAGGTAATCCTCGATCTAGACTGGCAGATGATGTGCCAGCTCATGATCTTATTGACCGACTAGATACGGAATTACAGAATACAATTCCTACGGGAAAGTACATTTTTATAATTCTTCCGACACCTGTAAATAATTTAAGAAGAACGGAAAAAGACCTATCAACCATAATCATGCAAATGATCAACATAAACGATACCGAGAAAGAAGTGGAAATATGTTCAAATTCCATATCGATATCCCTATATGAAGGTGACAGGGAATCAGGAAAGAAGGTAGTTGCTGCATTACCTAACACTAAATCTTCAGCCAATATAGGTGGCAATGTGTCCTACTTGCTCAATAACCGAATAAATGAGAAAGAAAATAAGCGAGAAGAACTGGACGGTGTTGCTGAGTACTGGCTGGCACTTCTTAATGAATATTGGATAGCAGATGAGGAATCATATCAAAACTCCTACGAATCACTTGATATCAAGCATGGCTTCGACAAAGTATTACTAGTTAACGATCGTAAAGGGGTTCATGAAATATATAAAAAAATATAACAATCGCCCAGGGCTTGTCCCTTTGGGGCTGGACTCACAAAAACTCCATTTTTGTTCGCCCCTTGGTTCAACCGTTAGCTGCCAAAAAGGACAACGATGAAAAAACTTGGAGGATGGACAAGAATTGGGATCGTAATTTCCATATTGTGGAGCCTCGCAGTATTTGGAGTCGCTGCTACTGAATATTATGAATTCTCAAAAGAACGACAAGAATACCTGTTGTTGCCTGCTCCTCCAAAAGGGATGGTTATAGATTCAAAAGCGCAGGCAATATTTTTCGAATGGCGACCCGTCGATCTATTGGCGAAGGGTAGTTTGTCCTATGTTAGAGGTTTTCATTTACGCAGTAGCCGTTTATTTCTCGCATGGTTATCTCCTATCATAGTGCTGTGGGTTCTTTCAGTCGTAGCTGTATCTGCTTTTAAGTGGGTAAAGGCTGGCTTTTCTGGTAAGCGCGGTAGGTTGGGGTGAGGAACGAACCCCAACGCTCTCCGACAGAATTGTTGGGGTGCGCTATCGCTTACCGCCAACCTACAAAAACAGAGAAAGAGCAATTCGCAGGATATGATCCCCGTCTATTTCACTGACAATCCAGTTGTAAAATCCACCGGCCATAATTTCTGATCATTTAACCCCACCGTTCCCCACAGCGTTTGATAATCCTTGTTTAGTTCCGGGTGTATTAATGTCGGTGCGATTTCTGATAGCGGCAACAACACAAAGGCATAGCGCGTGATTTCTTCCCGCGGGACATCGAAGTCGTTGTCGTGGCGGATGAGATCGCCATAGAGTAATAAATCCAGGT
>CAJVYT010000467.1 GCA_913009765.1 uncultured candidate division Zixibacteria bacterium | reverse complement strand
ATCACTACATATGGGTTCTTCTGACATTGTCAATTAGATCTTTTTTCGTTGATCAAAGGATGGGTGTCTGGGAAGGAAGAAGATTGGAGATGAGAGAGATGAGTGGGAAGGTAGTGTAGATGTGTTTTTTTTTTTTCAAGCAGAAGACGGCATACGAGATATATCAGTGTGACTGGAGTTCAGACGTGTGCTCTTCCGATCTCATAAAGTTGTTTATGCAGATAATTGTACTCTGGATGCTGACATGCTCAAAGATCTTAATACTACTTTCAAACAAATACCATACGAACTAAGGGGGTTCTGATGGGAAAGCTCTTCCGAAGTTATCACGGCCACATGGAGCCCAAGAAGTATCAGGCTACCGTTATAAACAAACTCGAAGAATACCTGAAAAGCGCAAAAGAGAGCACATCAAAAAATCCCGCCAAAATGGCATTCATGGAGGTAACTGACACTCCTTACCATATACTGACTGATGATACTCCAAATATTCCTTTTGTCTGCGTTAAAGTCCCAACAGGCGGGGGCAAGACCTTTCTTGCAAGTCACAGCGTCGGTAAGATATATGACCATTACCTTTTAGAGAAAGATTACAAAGGTCTGGTTATGTGGTTTGTGCCGTCAGACGCTATCAGAACTCAGACTCTTGATGCGCTGAAAGACAGGACCCATCCCTACAGGTTTGCAATAGATGAATATTTTGACAACAAGGTTTCTGTCCTGGATAACAAGGAGGCCCTTTCAGTCCGCCCCTCAGATATAATGGATAATGTCTGCATCATAGTATCCACATTGGCGGCCTTTAAGCGGGACGACACTGAAGGTTTGAAGGCTTATGAGAACAATGGAAGCCTTATGCAGCATTTCGAAGACCTTGAGCCTGAAGAAAAAGAAAAAATAACAAAATCTCTTTTTGAAGTAATAAAGATGAATAACCCCTTAATTGTCATAGATGAAGGGCATAATGCCAAGACATGGCTTTCTCTTGATCTTATCACCCAATTGAACCCCTCTTTTGTGCTTGAGTTTACAGCAACTCCTTTACCTGATAAAAGCAATATCCTTATAGAGATACCCGCTTATGAACTGAAGAAAGAGCAGATGGTTAAGCTTCCGATAAATTTGAAAAATGATACTCATTGGGAAATTACTCTTCAGGCTGCAAAGAAAAAAAGGGATGATTTAGAAAAAACAGCAAAAAAGGCCGAGGCAGATTCAGGTGAATATATACGCCCGATCCTTCTTATACAGGCTGAGCAGGAAAAAGAGAGTGATAAAAGGATACATGTCCATCAGATCAAAGAGTATCTTATAAATGAACTGAAGATACACGAAAACCAGATAGCAATAAAAACAGGAAAGCAGGACGACCTTGGGAAAGAAGACCTCTTCTCACCTCTTTGCAATATAAAATATATCATCACTCGTGATGCTATAAAAGAGGGGTGGGACTGTTCTTTTGCCTATGTTCTTGCCTCTGTATTCAATATCGGGTCAAGCCTTTCAGTTGAGCAACTGATGGGCAGAATATTGAGACTCCCGAATGCAAAGAAAAAAGCAGAAAGCGAATTGAATGAATCCTATGTTTACACATCATCAGAGCGTTTCCAGAAGGCTGCAGATGCTGTAATCAAGGGAATGGTCGAAAACGGCTATTCTGAAAGGGACGTTAACAGGGATGATAAACCTCCGGAACTGATCACCGTTAAAGCAAGGGTTTCCGGTTTAAAGATTCCTTATATGTCTGCAAAAGATAAATCAGGAAGTCTCAAGAGGCTGACATTCAAGAATACTCTTATTGGTGATGGCTTTAAGCTGAATAATTATAACTTCCCAATAAAAGAAATTGAAGATATTGAATCAAAAGGTATCAAGGTTGATATTGATAAGAAAGGCAATATCACAAAAGAAGCTTTGGAAGTATCGGAAGAGTTTGCCCCTTATACAAAAGAAAATAAAGACACGCTCATAAAGTGGCTTTTATCAAAAATCAAGTTCGGCCTTATTCCTGCAAAAGAAGTTAAAGACTATATAACGTCTGCAATAAATAAACTGGGAAAGAAGCATTCAATTGCCGAACTTTTCCAGCTAAAGTTCTCATTAAGGGATAAACTCGATGACAACATTGAGAAGCATCTTAACGAGTATGCAAAAGCAGAATTTGATAAATTAATTTCTCAAAAAAGACTGTTCCTTGATTTGAAACATTCATATCCGATTCGGGATACCATGGAGATTTACAATCCATATCATGAAAAATTCAAAAAAAGTGTTTTTGAGATGGTGGGAAAATTAAATAATGAGGAATACAGACTTGCAAAAGCCATTGATGATTTAAGCAATGTTAAATGGTGGTTCAGAAACCTTGATAAAGGCGGCTTCTACATTCAGGGCTATCAGCCCGCATCTTTCAACCCTGACTTCATTCTTGAAACAAACAGCGGGGTTGTTGTTGCAGTTGAGTATAAAGGCGAGCACCTTGCTGATTTGGAATATAAGAAAGAGATCGGCTCCATCTGGGGTGGCCTGGATGATAAATATAAGTTCATTTTAGCAACCAAAAAAGATGTTGAAGAAAAAATAAGTGAGATTAAGAGGTTATAAATCAATAAGTTACATCTCATAGCTTTCAAACTCCCATAACTGAAGAAATGATATCCAAACAAGAAGCATTAAATATAGCTCTCAATTATTTAGGAGAGTCCTACAAAGGAATGATCGAAGCAACTGATACTCTACCTCGCACATCTGCTGCGATTTATAACGTAGATAATCTGAAAGATTGCTGGGTTATTCAGGTCCCAAAGCTAAGCCATGAACCACAAACTATTGGCATGGGCCGAATCATCTGTATTTCAATGAAAACTGGCAAGATAATTTATGACGGATCTGATGGTGGTGAATAGCTGATAAATTATGATACCGAGGCCCGGCCTCGGCAATAAATAAACATATGCAAATTTCAACAAACAACTACTGCGGTGACACAAAGATGAGCGGCCTTCTTAAAAAAGCCGGGGCGAAGTTTTTACTCACACAGATCTACGGCCTCTTTTACGGGTGCCTTGCCGGACCCCATCTGGTGATTCCGTCCATGTATCATCCCCTTATTTTTGGAGAAGAGGGGGCAGAGTTTGAGACGGAAGAGCAAGCCCAGACAGTGATCGGCAGCCTCATGGCTCTCTGGAATGCGCTATCACGGTGGGACCCGGCCTCTGATGATTTTTTTCTGCCCAACTTAAAGTATGAGCGCACCTGCGGCGGACTTGTTAATCGTATAAAAGATAACC
>CAJVYT010000466.1 GCA_913009765.1 uncultured candidate division Zixibacteria bacterium | reverse complement strand
AAATCGCATAGCCACCTTTTTTGAGAACTCTATAAGCTTCAGCAATGGCTTTCTTTGGTTCTTCCAGATGCTCCAGAACTGCGGAACAAAGTATAGTATCAAATTCTTCATCATCAACAGGTATATTATAAGCAGTTCCAAACAAATCAACATTAGACTTATTATGGAGAGTGTCTTCATGGTCAAGACCAATATGCTCATCTACATAAGGCACAACCATTTTTTTATACGGCTTTTCGCCACAGCCAATATCAAGTAATTTGCCTCTGGCGTATTTTTGAAATGAAGACCTTATCTCATAATCCATAATTTTATAAACAAGCCAATTTTTACTGAAAATGGTCTTAATCAAATCTTTCTCCAATTTCAATCTTAAACTTTTTAGCAAAATCCAGAGATGACATTTTCTTTCTATCACATATTACTTCTTGAATATTTATACAACCATTCTTTGCTTTAATCACAACACTATCTTTAGATATGTCTACAATAATTCCCTCTTCAACTTTTATATTGTTAGTCAAGTTCCGGTTTGTTTCTGATATGTAACACTTAGTAATTGTAATTTTCTTCATTCTAAAAAAACAAAAAGCGGTACCAGTCCTTGCAAGATTGTATATTTCCTTATCATCCTGTAAACTCCAAAATATGCGGTGATGAATCTCTCTATCATTTCTAAAATATGTTGCCTTAGAATCATCTTGTTTTTTCATTTTTTGTTTGCTTTCTAAAAAGAATTCCTGAACCTGTTTTATTAAATTTGGAGTTTCTTCTATGATTTTTTTGTATAAATTTCTGTAAGTATACCCACTTATGGGAAATGAAATCTGTTCAATAATATCGCCATCGTCTATATGTTCCGTCATAAAATGAGCAGTTAAACCACTCTCTGTTTCTCCCTTTGCAATAGCCCAAAAATGAGGGTGAGCCCCACGAAATTTTGGCAATAATGATGGATGGCAGTTCACAGCTCCTTGGGTCGGTATCGAGATTAATTTCTTTGAAAATATTTGCGGGTAAGCGGCTGAAATAATTAAATCAGGTTGTATCTTCTTTATCTTTTGAATAAATTCTTCCGAGTTAACATTATCTACATACCAGAAGGGGACTTTATATTCTTTTAGTATTATCTCTGTATCAATTGATTTCCCATAACCCTTCTTCAACTTTGAAAGCACACTTTGTGGAATCAGCTTTTTTACGATCATTTTAATTCTTTGCCAGTATGAATTATATGAGCAATGACTCTTTCCAGAAAGCTTTTCTCTGAAAACATTCCACCTTTTATCTGTTGCCAGAACCACCCCGATGATATTAAAATTACTCTGTAATAGCGGCACAAGATGAGCTAACCCGTATGCTGATTTATGGCCACAAAAAAAAACTGTTTTCATTTTATTTACCAATTATTCCTCGCACCGCCTCAATCACATCCTCCACATCTTCATCCGTTAACTTTGCCGAGATCGGCAGGCTTACGGTCTGACGGCCTATCCGCATCGCATTTGGATAAGCTTCAGGCTTCCAGCCAAAAGTTTTCTTGTAAAACGGATGTTCAGGAATACTGAGGTAGTGGACACCCACACCTATATTTTCCTTGGTCATAGCACCAAGAAATTCATCACGGCCTATACCGGTTTTCTCCTTATCTATCAGGATCGTGTATAAATGATACGCGTGACGGGAATCAGGCTCAGCATCTGCTGGAAGGATTACAGGTATATCTTTAAATGCCTGATTGTAGTAAAGCCATATTTCTTGTCGCCTTTTCCAGTAACGTTCAATTCGTTGAAGTTGATGAATACCAATAGCGGCCTGAATATCCATCATATTGTATTTAAATCCGGCTTCCACCACAAAGTAGTGTTTATAGCCTTCATCGCTGTAACGTAACCACGCGTCCTTGCTCATCCCGTGAAAAGCCAGAACTTTAATGCGGTTAGCATCTTCTTCTTTGCTGGCCAGCACCATCCCGCCTTCGCCTGTAATAATGTTCTTTGTGACGTAAAAACTAAAACAGCCGAAGTCCCCGAATGTCCCTGTTTTACGCCCTCTATATTCTGATTCAATCGCATGAGCACAGTCTTCAATTATTGACAGTCCGTGCACTTTAGAGAGTTCACAAATTTTGTCCATTGAGCATGGACGACCGGCAAAATGTACCGGAACCATTGCACGCGTTTTCGACGATATTTTTTCTTTGATCTTCTCAGGATCGATATTCATGGTTCCAGGATCAATATCCGCAAGAACCGGCGTAGCTCCTACATGTATGATCGCGTTAACCGTGGCGCAAAAGGTCAGAGGGGTTGTAATGACCTCATCCCCAGCCTTTATTCCAGCGGCGATCAAACTTAATTGCAGCGCAGCAGTACATGAGTTTACGGCAACAACATGCTCTGCGCCTTTGTAGGTCTTAAAGTCATTTTCGAATTTTTCAACCTTAGGACCTGTTCCTAACCAGCCGGACCTTAATGAATCAACTACCTCATCAATTTCAGGTTGCTCAATTATCGGGTTGCCAAAAATTAATAGATTTTTCCTCATCTATTGTCCTCTATATCTCGGCATTGAAGCCTGCAATCTGATAGATCGTCTGGATTTTTTTGCCGGGCACTCCGTTGCTCAGTAACTCCTTGTATACGAGGTCTCTATTCAAATAAGTAGTTATGATTATGCTGTCGCATCTAAAAGTGGTGATCTCATTAACCGGCCTCACCTGTGTTCTAAAGAAATTTTTGCCCTGGCTCGCGTTATCAACAACACCTTTAAGCTCTATATCCACTTCCTGAAGGGAAAGATACGCGATCTCAGCCACTTCATCAGCGCCTGCGAACACTAAGCTCTTTACGCCGTCCTTATGAAGCGTGGTGAACAACTGCTTGAAATCCCTTCTTGCCTCGCGGAATATCCTGGTATAGTCCTGAAGAAGATGGTAGGTCAGTCTGCTTTTTTCAGCAAGGCCTGTAGGGGTTAAATAATACGCGTATCTCTTGGACGGTATGTTCTTTATTGTGACATAGCCTTTTGATATGAGGTTCTTAATGTAAGAATTTACAAGGCCAAGGGCAAGATTTAATTTTTTACTGAGGTCTCTCTGTGAAAGATCCTGGCCTTTAGATATCTCATCAAGAAGCAGTAGGGACTTGTAACCACCTTGATTTTCAGCCTTTTCCCCGTTCAGATTTCGAACGTTCATAATTTGAACATAGCACGTTTCGTCGATCTTGTCAAGAGAAATTTTCAGCTATTGAATGAGAAAAGATTACGGTTTATGAAGGGAAAAAACCTGCTTAGGGTAATCCACAGTAA
>CAJVYT010000465.1 GCA_913009765.1 uncultured candidate division Zixibacteria bacterium | reverse complement strand
TTTTTGAATGCTGTAATAGCAAGGCTATTTCCTGTAATTATATCATTTAGTGGGTTTATTGTAAAGCTTTATGGTGACTTCTATTTTGCCATTTTAGCTGTTGAATCTTTTGGGACACGGCACTAGTCATGTTATTGATGACCATCATAAAATCACCGAAAAGTCAGTCCCATCTGGATTGAGGGCGGATCAGATCTTAGTTGAGTATTTTGAGCTCAAGACGACTGTCAGTATTGAAGTTGAAAAGACAATAAGTGATTATCAAGAACTTTTCTCTAAAGAGAAGAAGACCAAAGCTGATAAATCTCGGTTAAAAGTGCTGGAAGAACAACTGGAGAAATATAACTATAATTTGGCTGAGACGGTAAAAGACCGAGAAGTGCAAAAACAATTACTAAAAATACTACAGGATGAAAGCAAGAAGAATGATTAAGCTAGATACTAAACCCCCTGCACCTGATGTTCTGTCCAGACGAAAAATTGATAATGCACTTGCCCATCTGGAGAGCCAACTAGAAAAAAATGGCGGACTTTCATCGGAGGATTTTAATGGTAAAAATTATTGGGGAGAGGTTAAAAAAGACCTAAGTGAGTTTCAGCACGGCAAGTGTTGTTTTTGTGAAATAGGCAGGAATGCGAACCGTGAGTCTGACGTAGATCATTTCCGGCCAAAATTAGCTCATAATAACGAACCAGCCCCGGGTCATGATGGTTATTGGTGGCTTGCGTATACGTGGGATAATTTATTCTTTGTTTGCAGTGAGTGTAATTCAGCATACAAGAAGAACTTCTTCCCTTTGATAGATGAAGAGGACAGAGCATTTAACAGAGGTGATGACTTACTACAGGAAAGACCATATTTATTAGATCCTGTAAAAGATGATCCAGAACAATGCATAATTTATGACTATACAAATCATAAAGTCCCGGTGCCTGTGAGCAGCGCAAATGATAATGAAGGCCGTGGAAGAAAAACTATTGAAGTGCTTGGATTACATAAACGTACAGAATTAATTACTGGTAGATCTGAAAAATTAAAAAATATGCAGATATGTGCAAAGGCCATAAATCATATGGAACAATCAGACAAAGATTTTGGTGATCAACTTGAACAAAACATCGAAAGCTTGAAATCTCACACAAATTCAAAAAGTCAGTTCGCAGGTTTTGCAAGATTTTATTATAATCAAGTGGGATTGGCTAACCATATATGATTATGTTAATAATTCGAGTAAATTATGTAATGGTTACATTGCTGTTGATCAAATTTTATTGGGCTTATCAATGAAACCATATGGATACGAACTTATTTTAGATTTACATGGTTGTGAGCCTAATACATTTAACAGACCTTCCATTGAGGATTTTTTTGAAAAACTTTGCGAACAAATAAAAATGACGCGCTGTGATCTTCATTTCTGGGATGATGTAGGTGTCCCTCCGGAAGAGCAGCAGACCTCACCCCACACCAAGGGAACGTCTGCTGTTCAGTTTATACTCACAAGCACTATCGTTATACATACCCTTGATCTTATGGGCGCAGTATACATAAATATATTTTCCTGTAAAGAATATGACAAGGACTTGGCCGAAGCATTTACAAAAAAATGGTTTAAGGCCGGTGATTGTCGTTCTCACTTCATAGAAAGGATTTAACATGAATTTAACTCAACGAGATATTGACCTTCCTCAGCACACCGGGAATGGATCATTAATCAGTTTTTTAGAACGTCAAATTAAAACCAGGATGGGCAAAGATGAAATACCCATAAGGTTTTGCATCACAAAAACCGGTGACAGGAAATATGAGTGCGAACTTGGAATCCTTCGCAATGGAGATAACACTTCATCTCCCGACATCGATTCGTCCATTTTTGACTTTGCTCCCAGAAAGATGGAGAATAATAACAAATTTAATGCCGTTCTTATAGTGCCTACGGGCATAGGTGCAGAGCTTGGCGGTCATTCAGGAGATGCAGGCGCTCTTGCCCGTTTTGTTGCGTCAGGTTGCGACAAACTAATCACCCATCCGAATGTCGTCAACGCTTCCGACGTTAACGAACTTCCAGATAATGGTCTTTACGTTGAAGGCAGTGTTATTACCAACCTTATGATGGGAACAATAGGTCTTCAGGAAGTCCGCTCGAATCGCGTGATGCTGGTGATGGATAAGCGTGAGGAGCACCAAATTCCGGAACTTTCCATTAATACCGTTTCGACAGCACGTGCCGCAGTTGGTATTGACTGCCCGCTGGTAGTTGAATTCGACGAACCTATCATGATGGAGGCCAAATACTCCCCATCAGGCTGCGCCGTCGGAAGGATCGAGGCACTGGAGAATCTGTGTGATGTGATGCAAAAGTATCGCAATGAGTACGACGCAGTCGCTCTCCACACAGGTATCGACGTGCCCGATGAATTTCATTTGGAGTATCTGAAAAGCAGAGGGGAGATGGTCAACCCTTGGGGCGGCGTGGAGGCAATGCTTACCCACTCCCTGACCATGATGTTTGGCGTGCCGACAGCTCATGCGCCTATGTTGAAGAATATGAAGATCGCCAACTTGCATGCCGGTGTGGTTGACCCGCGAATTGCTTCTGAGGCGGTTTCGTCCACATTCTTGATGTGTATACTTAAAGGTCTCCACAAAAGCCCACGTATCATCAGGGATTCGAGCGTATTCGGTCACGCTGGTGTCTTAACCAACGCTGACATCTCCTGCCTCATCATCCCGGACGGTTGTGTTGGCCTGCCTATTTTAGCAGCTATGGAGCAAGGCATCCCGGTGATCGCAGTACGCGAGAATAAAAACCGAATGCAGAACTGCTTGGAAGATTACCCCTTCCAGCCTGGAAAACTGTTCATTGTTGATAATTATCTGGAAGCCGTAGGTGTCATGAATGCTTTGAAGGCTGGCGTTTCAGTCGAGTCGCTTCGTCGCCCGCTGGCCGACACTCGTTGCGTGCGCAGTTCAGAGCAAAACAAGCAGGCGCAGCAAAAAGTCACTGAAGAATCGCCCAAGGTTGTCAGGCTTCATAGTAAGTGACGATTAAGTTTCGTTCTCGATAGATTGGGGGCACTCATTATTAAATCCAGGGATATGCCTTGACAACCTATGAAAATAATTATCTGCTGTTCGCTAAGGGAAAAGAAAAGATAAAAACATCTTCATCATAAATTTTATCAATAATTCTATAAAAAGTTTGTATGGAGTTAACGGATGAGTGTTTCGGTTTTAAACGAACGTTTGGGCGAAGTCATTTTATCTATTCTTAAACAATCCATATTCCCCCTTAATAATAAAGACATAAGAATTA
>CAJVYT010000464.1 GCA_913009765.1 uncultured candidate division Zixibacteria bacterium | reverse complement strand
TTTCCTGGCATAAACAAAGGGCAAAATGGCGGGCTTGCATAAGGCCCAACGGGAAGCAAGTTCATCTCGGGCTTTTTATCTGTGAGATTGAAGCCGCCGCTAAGTACGATGAAGAAGCAGAAAAACTTTTTGGCGAGTTTGCATTGCTGAACTTTCCAGGCCACCAGTAAACGGCTGGTGCATTGTGGGGAGGTCGTCTTGAGTGAGACGGCTTCCTGCCTGGGGATAAATTAAGGGGAATGAGGATGAAGTGTCCTGAATGCGCAAGGAAAGAAACAATTGTGGTGCGAGTTTTCCATCCGAAAAAGCGTGACGTTCTAATAAGGCGTAGGGAATGCAAATTTTGTGGAATTAGATTTAATACTTGGGAGTCGAAAATATGATGACGAAAACGGAATTTGCTAAAAGCATGGTAGAGTATATTGGGATTGAAAAGGCAACGTGTCTGAGACAAAGAGAAGGTTACAAAGTCTCTTTAGTAGATGCCCTCTATTCCTCGGAAGGCTTCATTGCAGTATGGGAGGAGGTTATTAAAAACACTAAAAATCCAATAATCAAATTTTGTCATTATGGAAGCGGTAACGTAGGTTGTTTCCTACAGGATCATGACACCATTGGGCCGGATCGTTATACCGCTTTCTATTCAGCGGTCCACGAAATGAAAAACCAGCAAAGCGAGAAGTAGCGATGATGGCAATAGTTTTGTTCGCATTATCGATAGTTTCTTTAAGTGCCGCCTTATTTGTTCCTGATAAAAATATAATAGGAGCTATTTTAATGGCGATATATATTGTCATTGCGGCAATTTTCGTCAACTTGGAATTGAAATAACCAATTGCAAACAGAGTCGAGTCTTGCTTGAGTGTATAAGCGTATACGTGACTATGCCAAGCAAGACCCGGCCTGAATTAATAACCAGTGAAACGCAGAGGAATAATTAATGGAGATTAACGTCGTTTACCTAATCGAGGGGAAGCACAAAGGGGAGAATGATTGGTGGCCCTATATAGGTGGAGTATTTCTTAGCGAAAAACATGCAAGGCCAGCATTAAGAAATCTTGAATCTAGAGAACCAATTACGACCGATTACAGAATTATCCAATATGCTAATTCCGATAACACTTGAATTAAATAACCTCCGATCCAGTGGATACGCAATGACTAATAAATCAGATAGACAAACAACAAGCGATGATTTTCAATGGCTCGGGGAAAATATTAAAAGTAAAGACGAATGGGTAAACGGGGATGACCATATGAAAGCAACCAAACCTAGCCAACTTTGCGCTAAACACGAGGGGAAATTTGTAATTGGCACTTGCGAAGGCTGTCAGCATTGGATTGGTGAACCTCGACAAAGCCGCTATGGTCTATGTTTGAAACGACAAGATGAGGACTGGGCTTTAGATGACGGGTGTAAATACTGGAAAGAAAAGGAGAAGCAATGACATTTCAAGATGAAGATGGGGTTGGCGATAAAATGAGTGATGCAAGACTAGAATTCTTTGTAAATGGGCTCAGGACTCGTGGAACCGCAGAAGATATGGAGCTTCTCGGGGAGCTTCTCGGGGGAAGGCAAGCCGAAGCTGAAATGTCCAGGAGAGCTGGATTGTTAGCCGGAAAAGTCATTGAACTTGACAAAACAACCGCCGAGCTGAGAGAAACGATCAGAAAGACCCAAGATGTCTATGTCCAATTGGAAATGGGGCGGGATCAATTAAGGAAAGAAAACGCAGAGTTGAAAAAGCAATTAAGCTTTTATGATGAGTATTTCGGTGATGAAATTGCCGAAGGGTATGAAACATTTACTACATTGGAAAAGCAAAACTCCGACCTGAAACAGCGGGTTAAAACTTTGAGGAGCAAGCATGAGTGAAATTTATTTTATAGTAATATCGATAGGCATTTCATGCCTTATAAAGATAATGTCAGGCTACAGCTCTTTACTTCCGCTCTCTCGGCTTGTCCCAATAAGGGGACGCGCACTGTTTATTCGCGCACTTTTTTACAGGCTTTTCGATCCTTGGTATCCATACATGGCCACATCGGTTGCAGATATAGACTTCAAATTTAACTTTCATTTTTGAAATCCTCAATATCAACCTCATTGCCCTGCCTGTCTAATACCGCGACATAATCATACCCTCGGTTTTTTAGAGCGTTATATTGATCAACAGCGGCATGCGCACTCTTATGCCGGGTGGGATCAGTCTTGAAATAGCTTGGCAGTAATACCGCATATTGATACTGGTCCCCCATATTGATCTCGATACTATATTGATCGCTTGCCAAGTCTTGGATACTTCCAGTTCCACTCATTTTTTGGTCGATGATTATCATGGTCATTGTCTGGTTCCTTTTTTTTAAATTAATTGGACCCGCCTGTCATCATATTGTCGACGCGGCGAACATGAGCATAATATTCTTTGTCTGCGGCTTCCCCGTCTTTTGTGTTGGCTAGATGCTCTTGCCATACTGGATGCGTCTCAATTTGGGATCGCAAATCGTTGAGCTGGTCTAACCTGTCTTGCGTTAACCCAATTTTTCCGAGACTGGCAACAAGGCCGCCTTCATTTTTTTGGTCAATTTCCGTGATCCAGCTACCTGATTGCCACTTTCCATCGTCAAAGGCCCACTCCCAATCAATATTGAGCCCGTGGCTCGTCCTGGACCACTCGCCAGGGCAGTTAGTAGGCTTGGACTCGCTGGACGTCAAAACCACTCTTGTCCGCATTATTTTTGATCCATCTTTAGACGGCCATTCTGTCTCTTTTTGTGCGATGATAACTTTGCGATAGTTGTCCATGATGGTCTCCTTACTTGATGTTGGATATAGTATACCGTCTATGCCGGTATATGTCAACCCCTAAATCAATTTATTTTCATTTCTTTTATAAAATATCACTTGAACATATTTTTAAAATCCTGTAAAATCTCGGACTAAGGAATATCCTCTCGAACTTTCTCAGGCTTTCCCCTTGGATCAAATCACTAAAAGTTTCCGGAAAGCTGAGTTCCGCTGTCCCTGTAGTTGTGGAAAAGCCGATATTAGCGGACACCTCGTCCGCAAGTTGCAGGAAGTCCGCGACATATTCGGTAAGCCGATGCAGATATCATCCGGGTTCCGATGCGCGCCCCATAACGCAATTATAGGTGGGAAGATAAATTCCGCCCATTTAGAAGGCCTTGCTTCCGATATCACCATCGTCTCATCTACCCACCGTTTTGACCTACTTCCAATTATTTTAGCGAAATTCGACCGTGTGGGGATAGGAAGTAATTTTTTACACGTAGATATTTCGCCAGAATTGCCTCAAGA
>CAJVYT010000463.1 GCA_913009765.1 uncultured candidate division Zixibacteria bacterium | reverse complement strand
TATCTATCATGTGTGTTTCTTTTTGTTTTTGTTTTTATTTTTTTTATATTTTTTATTTTTTTTTTCAAGCAGAAGACGGCATACGAGATATATCAGTGTGACTGGAGTTCAGACGTGTGCTCTTCCGATCTAACCCCATCAGCACTCGGAATCAGTTTTTCAACTTTGGTTTTAGTATGCAGTTTTATTTTCATCTTTTTGAGTTCACGCTCAAAAAGCTTTGATGAATCAACATCTTCCATAGGTAAAGCATGGTCGAGCATTTCAACCATCGTAACCTCAACATCTAACATCGAAAGCATACAAGCCCATTCACACCCGATTACTCCGGCACCAATAATCAATATGGATTTCGGAAGATTCTCAAGTTGAAGTAAATGATCAGATGTTAAAATCCGTTTTCCGTCAATAGGAAATGTCGGAATCGATGCTGCCCGTGAGCCGGTAGCAATAATAATATTATCTGTTGTCAGTTTTGTTTCTTTACCGTCTTCATCAGTTACTGTTACTTCATTTTCCCCGCTTATTTTACCCGAACCGACAATATAATCTACCCCGTGAGACTTAAACAATCCCTCGATACCGCTCACAAGACCATTGACAATTTTGTCTTTTCGCTCAAGCATGAAATTCCAGTCATATATTGGCGGAAACTCAAGATTAATACCAAACGATGCGGCATGTTTCATTTTATTATACTGTCCGGCAGATGCAATCAGTGCTTTTGAAGGGATACATCCTTTGTTTAGACATACTCCGCCAAGCTTATCCATCTCGACAACAGCAACTTTGGCACCTTTTAAAGCAGCCCGTATACCTGCGGTATATCCGCCGGGACCACCGCCTATGATTACGATATTATATGTAGCTATGATAAATCTCCTTTATATACTTTCAAAGTAACGCTCTAAGGTATATCTAAATACGAATTATCGCAAGAAAATGATAAGAAAAAAAACACCTGTCACAAAAGCCAATATATCTTTCAAGCATAAGTTGTCTGACTGCTTTAGAAACAATGTCGGGTTTCTCTCAATTATATTTTTTTTAAAACGGAACGTCGCGACCTTGACTAATATATTTTACATATAATCCTCCCGGGGAAACAATTGTAGGGTTGAGGCATGCCTCAACCTTTCATGAGGAACAGGCATGCCAGTTCCCTGCGAATAAAAACCACTGAACTCCATCCAGTACTTCCCCAATGACATTCCAAACTTGATTTTGAATCCAACATTGTTGTTTTTAAAATGGGTTCGTTTCGCATATAAAACATCTTTTTTTAGCTGTTATTACATGTTGTTTTACGTTGTAAACAATATAGGCTTAATGGGTTACAGCGAAATGGCTTTGCCTTAAAAAATGGCTTAAAGCCATTTTGGGTAATATTTATTGTAGTTTTTTTGTGCATGGTAAAATACTCTTATTACATAAGTCTCTCATCTATATCGTGAAAAGAGGGACTACATATAAAATGTAGAAATTTTGTCGGGTTCTGCATTCGCCAAGTCGAATACTTGGAACGTCGACAACCTCTTTCTTTTTATTACTTTTATAACATAGTAACTGCTTGGCTAATATGAAATCCTCAAACCTTCCCTGCTTTCGGGCTTGTTGATAAACTCTCCGTTCGCAATGACAGGAAATTTGACTTTTTCAACAAGCCCTTTCGCAGGAAAGGAGTTATAGTTGGGTTTCTCACAATTATATTATTTAGAATCGAAACCGCGACCTTGGTTTTATAAACCCGAAATCTAATGTATACCTATAATGACAAGAAAAAAACCGACCCTATTACAAAGGTCGGTTTATATTATCGGTCTATAATCCCTATTAAGTATCAGAGGCATCCACAGTTATAATTATTCGTATAGAATCAATAATTCCTCCGTTACCACTTCCACCTCCATTTGCAAACCCATAAAAATTGAAACTACCATCAAATACCATTTGCTTCATCTTATCAAGATTTTTGATGTAATTAAACGACTCAGCATAAGTAACATATTTAGTAGAGCCTGTTGATGAAGTAGAAGCCGGAACGGTTAATGTATCAAAAACGAGAAATTTTGTTGTACTTGCATTTGCACATGATAAAATCTGACAGCTATCATAGTCATCCATATATGCCCAAAATGACCATTCTACCGGCTCATTATTTGTTATCCATAATTCAAAGCCAACTATTTCAATTTTATCTAAATTATCACGATGATCTTCCCAATCGGAATTATTTACAAGACTAATAGCATCGGGATAAAACCCTGTTTGCGTTGAAAAATTAAATGTTTCTGTAATTACAAAGGTACCGGAAACTAAACAGCCAACAGCAAATAATGCTATAAGAAGTAATGTACCGGACAAGATTATATTTTTCTTTGTCATATTTTCTTCTCCTTATTTACCAAAGTAATAGTTTATTCCGGCAGTTGCCGAAGCTGATTTTTTAGACCCACCGCCGTCAATTGGAATTACATAAAATTTCCCTCTCGCATCAATTGACAAGGCAGATGTCATTCCAAACTCTAATCCAAGACCGCCGGAAAAACCTAAATCGGTATTATCTTGCAAAGTCATATCCCGCTTTGTATTAAATAAACCTACTCCAAATATAAAATAAGGATGAATCCCTGCTCCCCCACCGCCGCCAAGAATCCCATCAACTCCATACGATGTTACTTTTGAACCCTCAAAACCATCGTAAAGACCTGTTACACCTGAAATATTTGAGGTCGGGTCACCATATTTTACAAATGAAATATTTGGCTCTACGGTAAGTACCCCACCTAGAGAATAGATAGCTTTGATTCCAAATATGGTTCCGGTACCCTGATCATCTTGTATAATAGGGTAAAGCAAACCGGCATTTACACCTACACCAAATGAAGATGAAGATGTTTGTGCTATTACAGTACTTGCTAAAAACAACAAGCAAAACAGAATCAATGTTTTTTTCATAATGCCTCCTGTCAAAGGTATTAGGTTCTTAAAATATTTATTATTCAATTATCCGTTGGTAGAAAGTCTGTACTAATCATAATAGTACTATATAAGACTATATAAATGCAAGTTTTATTCTATAAAATATCAAAAAATACCTATTGACAGGACAGATTTTTTTATTATTATAGTTCGCTTTTACTAAACTTATGAGAACACTATACTAAACTTATGATTTTGAATTGATGATATAAAATGAATTTTGAAGATCGGAAGAGCACACGTCTGAACTCCAGTCACACTGATATATCTCGTATGCCGTCTTCTGCTTGATATAAAAAGATAATAGATCGGAAGAGCACACGTCTGACCTCCAGTCCCACTTATATATCTC
>CAJVYT010000462.1 GCA_913009765.1 uncultured candidate division Zixibacteria bacterium | reverse complement strand
CGGCATACGAGATATATCAGTGTGACTGGAGTTCAGACGTGTGCTCTTCCGATCTTGTTTAATAATATAGAAATTGGAGAATAAAATGAATACAGACATTTTAAAAACAAGTGAATTAGCCCAAAAAGCCGGTGTAAACAAAGAAACTATTAGGTTTTATGAGAAAAAAGGCTTACTGCTCAAACCAATAAGAACAGAGAGCGGATACAGGCAATACACCTCTAAGGATGTAGAACGAATTATTTTTATTAAAAATGCCAAGGAACTTGGTTTTGCTCTTGTCGAGATAAAAGAACTGTTGGCAATAGCAGATGGTGATATTTACAAATGTTGTGATGTAAGAATAATTGCTGAGAGTAAGTTAGAGCATATTGATTTACAAATAAGACAACTCTCAAAATTAAAAAAAATATTATCAAAACTCGTTACTGAATGTCAAAAATCAAAAACCATAAAAGAATGTCCTATAATTGAATCACTTTCTAAAGGAGAATAACAAAATGAAAATTGAATTATTATATTTTGAAGGATGTCCTAATCATAAGATTACTTTAGCCAATTTAAAAGAATTATTAGATGAAACAGGAATAAAAGCAGAGATTAAAATTATCGATGTTGAAAGTCCGGAAGAAGCATTGAAATATCGTTTTCTTGGTTCACCCTCTATAAGAATCAATGATACAGATCTTGAAATTATTGAAGATGCATCAACAGAATATTCTATGAGGTGCCGCCGTTATAAAAACGGTGAAACAATGGAAGGGTTTCCGTCAAAAGAACTTATTAAAGCTAATTTGACTAAAGCCAAAGGATATTAAAATGATAAAAAAAATTCTTTCAGCAATCCCCGGAATTGGAGCCGCACTACTTCCAAATGCCACATGTCCGGCATGCTGGCCGATTTATGCCGGGATACTATCATCGCTGGGTTTAGGCTTTCTGATGATTGGACCTTACTTTTATCTGTTTATCGGCGTACTCTTAAGTATTTCGTTATTTAGTTTAGCATATAAAGCGAAGACAAGAAGAGGTTATATACCGTTCTCGGTTGGTCTATTAGGTTCAGTGATAATTATAGCAGGCAAATATTATGAGTTATCCGATTATATTTTTTATTTTGGAGCCGCACTATTAATAATAGCATCTGTCTGGAATAACGTACCTCTTAAAAAGAAAAACCATAATAACAGTTTGGACATAATAAACGAGTGTCCGAATTGTAAATAATACAAAGTAACTCAAACAGAAAGGAATTTTCAAATGTCTCAAAAAAGAAAAATCGAAGTCTTTACTGCCGGCTGTTCAGTCTGTGAAGATACCGTAAAACAGGTGCAAGAAGCAGCTTGTTCATCCTGTGATATCGTTGTCTATGATTTAAACAAAGGATGCGAAACTGATGAATGTAATGACAAAGCAAAAGCATACGGTATAAAGTCGCTTCCCGCCGTAGTAATTGACGGAAAACTGTCGTCCTGCTGCTGTAATAATGGGGTAGATATGGAAACTCTTAAACAAGCAGGTTTAGGACAACCATTGTAAACCAGACCCAACAATAGAAGGGGTAAACTCCCTTCTATTGTAAACCTCAACTTGGAAAGTAATAAAGATGAATAAATTTGATACACAAATATCACTCATCATAGCGATGTTACTATTTTCAACAGATTTATTTGCCCAATGAGCACTTTGATCTTCTCCTAACCTGCCGGTCGGCAGATCTGAAACCTCTATTATCCATAAAGGTGATTTACAACTTGGTTTTAATTATAGTTTTACCCGTCGTGATCAACTTAGACAAGGGAAAAACAATATAGTTGATTTATTAGAGCAGAAGACAGAATCTCATATTATTAGTAGTTATGCAAATATCGGAGTATCAAATAAAATGAGCTTTTCGATTTCTCTGCCTTTGATAATAAACCGTTCTGTCAATTTGAATTTTGATAAGCAGGAAACAAATGTCGGCGATATTTCTCTTTTGGTCAGACATTTTTCTTCACCTCGTTTGTTTTCAAAGCCAACAAACATACAATTAGCAATCGGTTCTACAATACCCACAGGCAACGGAATTACCAATGTCATTACCGATGAAAAGAATTTTGCCAGCGGTACATTTGATCCGATAATCAGTATGATTGCCGCAATTATGTTTAAACCCGGATGGTCGTTTGATACGAGATTTTTTACTCGTCAGATTTTATCTTATGATAACAACAGAACTAAAATCGGAGATTTATATTCGTACGGATTTAATATTACCTTTGCTCCGGTCGGAGCATCATATAATATAAATTCTCAAATTAAATTTATTAATCGTGAACAAGATATTTTTAATGATATAACTTTTGCAAACAGCGGAGGTGATTATATATATTTCACACCAGGGTTTTCAAAAGTAATCTTTGGAGAAGGTGAAACAGCTATAAGATTTTGGTCTGAAGTAGATATCCCCTTATATCAATATGTGCAAGGTATTCAGTTGACTGAAAAATTTAGCATAAGATTCGGTCTTAATTTTGGTCTTACTCTGTTTGGACATAAATCTAAAACAAAAGCCCAAAAAGCCGGCAATAGTCTATTTGATTAGTATTAAAATTCTTCTTGACATATATATCAATATTCGTTAATATGAATAGCCGTTGATATGGTGGTAACAGATCTGTTTATTTGGAGAATTATGACAAGAGAAGAAAAAGCAGCCTATTTACTGCGAACTATTGGAGACCAATCAAGATTTAAGATTATATCTCTTTTGCTTGATAAGCCGCTGCACGTTTCAGAAATAGTGAGAAAAGTTAAATTACAGCAGAGTTTGGTCTCTCATCATTTAAAAGTACTTAGAGAGTTAGGCATATTACAATCTGAGAGGAAAGGTCCTTTTATAAAATACTCTGTAGCAAAACCGGAAATAGTCAAAATCATAATGTTGGCAAAGCAAACAACTCTTTAGATAAGAGAACAAAGGAGAAATGAAATGTCTTGTGAAAACAAAAATGCAGATTCCAAACCGGATCCGATGGGAATGATGAAAAAAATGATGGGTGGCGGGGGACCGTCTATGGAGATGGGAATGAAAATGTGCTCACAAATGTCAAAATCTGTTGAACGTACGAGCGAAATGGCTGCCTATGCAACTCCCGAACTTCGTCAATTATTTGAAAACTGGTTAGAAGAAGTTGAAAAAGAAGCACTGAATTTTATATCAGAAAATGATACAGTATCAATATCGTCTTTATCTGAGAAACTTGGTATAACAGATGAGATCGGAAGAGCACACGTCTGAACTCCAGTCACACTGATATATCTCGTATGCCGTCTTCTGCTTGAAAAAAAAAAAAAAAACACACAAATAAAAAAAAAAAAAACATATTAATA
>CAJVYT010000461.1 GCA_913009765.1 uncultured candidate division Zixibacteria bacterium | reverse complement strand
AAGAAGCTGATTGCCCCAATCTGGTCCTGTCAGGAGGCTGTGCCATGAATAGTCTTGCCAACGGCAAGGTATTTGACAATACTTCTTTTGATAATATCTATATCCAGCCTGCTGCAGGAGATGCCGGCGGAGCAATTGGAGCTGCGTTTTATGTCTGGAATCAGGTTTTAGGTAAGCCTCGTTCTTTTATTCTTGAAAAATCTTATCTTGGGCCGGAATTCAGTGAAGCTGCATTGAGTGAAGAGTTAAAAGTTAAAAGTGATGAGTTAAGCAAACAGGGATGTAGAGTAACAAAGATAGAGAATGAGGATGAGTTATGTAAGCTAACGGCTAAGGAGATTGCAGATGGTAAGGTGGTGGGCTGGTTTCAGGGGAGGCTGGAGTGGGGGCCACGTGCCTTGGGAAACAGGAGTATAGTCTGTGATCCTCGAAGGCGTGATATGAAAGATATCCTGAATTCAAAGATTAAAAGGCGCGAGTCTTTCAAACCTTTTGCACCCTCGATTCATCTTGAGGCTACGGCCGAATACTTTGAAACAGATTACCCGGATCCTTTTATGCTCAAGGTCTATAAGATCAGGCCTGAAAAGAGAGATATTATCCCTGCTGTTACCCATGTGGATGGTACGGGCAGGCTCCAGACAGTGAGGCGGGAAGACAATCCCCTGTACTGGCAATTGATCGAGGAGTTCAGGAAAATTACTGATGTGCCGGTTGTTCTTAATACATCGTTTAATGAAAATGAGCCCATTGTATGTAAGCCTGAAGAAGCACTTAATTGTTTCTTAAGGACGAAGATGGATGTGATTGTGATGGGGAAGTTTTTTGTAAAGAGGGATTAAGTCATAAGCAATGTTTAGAGGGGAAAATACAAACTGATTAAATAAATAGTTTCACCCTGCGATCTCTGTCGCAGGGAACCTTGTTTTGGGATTTCCAAAAGGTGAAGCTCCTTTAGTCTGATCGGAACTTGGATAAATACTATAGCTGGTTGATCGAGAATGATAAGGGAAACAGACCTTTTGAAGAAATAAACTATGACAACCTTTCATGTAGATCTTAAGATGATGAATGCCCTGCTGCTGGGAGTTATTTTAGAAAGAGGAAGGTCATTATGAAGATAGCTTTCGTTAAAGTTCCGGCCACGTATGCTGACTGGTACAAGCGTCCAGTGCTCGGCATATCATATATTAGCGCTTACCTTGAAAGCAATGGATTTGACTGCAAAATATTCGATGCATATTTTACTTCATGGTCTGAAGAGGAGCTTTTGTCCAGTTTGAAAGAGTATAAACCAGATGCAGTAGGTCTAACTGCAATGACACATGAGATTATCCAGACGGCTCGAATTGCTTCGCTACTCAAGGAACAACTGAGTGTTCCTACCTTCATTGGCGGTAGCCATGTTACAGCGCTGCCGAAGGGAACGCTCGTGGAGTTTCCGGTCTTTGATTACGGGGTATACGGCGAAGGAGAGAAAACGGTTCTTGAGTTATTGCAATATATCCAACAGGGGACACCAAATTTAAGCGAGATCAAAGGACTTGTCTATCGAAATGAAGGACACATTTGTGTTAATGAACCACGTTCATCTCTTACATCCGAAGAACTGGACACTTTACCATATCCTGCATTTCATCACTATTATGGCGATAATCCGCATGCATTAGCTGATAAGGATTCGTATTATGTTATGTTTACCAGCAGAGGTTGCCCTTACAATTGTGCATTCTGCATGCAGGTTTTAGGAAGGAAGGTCAGACGGCGCTCAGTTGGTAATATACTTCGGGAAATAGAATATGCTATATCACACTATGGGGCTCATACGTTTGATTTTGCAGACGAAATTTTCCTGTTCGATAACAAACACACTCGAGAATTACTAAAACTAATGATTGAAAAAGGTCTCCCGCAACGAATAAGGTGGGGTGCGTTAACCCGTGCCAATTTAGTGACGCCAGAGTTGATTGCCTTAGCAAAAAAAGCAGGATGTTTTCGTTTAGAAATGGGTGTTGAGTCGGGTGACGATAACGTATTGAAATCTATAGGCAAGAATATAACCATCGAACAGATAAGTCGGGCTGTTGCAATTATTAAGAAGGCGGAGATTAACTTAGGAACATATTTCATTCTTGGTCATCCTAATGAGACCAGGGAAACATTACGAAAAACCGTTAACTTAGCCGCAGAGTTAAATACGGATACCATAGCTGTAGGTATCATGGTTCCATATCCAGGCACCAGGATTTATGATATGGCTCTAAGAGGTGAAGGAGGGTATCAGCTCCTTAGCCGGGATTGGTCAGAGTACGATAAATATGGCGGAAAAGCACTTGGAATAAAAGATTTACCATACGAGGAGTTGGTCAAATGGCAGAAACGGACAATAATCAATTTTTATATGAAGAATTTTAGGCTGCTTGACGCGTTTAAATATTTTTGGCACAGGAGAAATGCATTAAAGTTTTTCATCAAGAGGAGGCTTACCCAGTTAGGAATCTGGAATAAGAAATCAGGTGCCTGATTTGAGCTTGCTTGGTAAAGCATTGGCAAGGCCGGACTGGGTACTCCTTTACCCATTTCAGCTTAAGGCAGATTTGGGTAATTGGTTAATGAACAGAATTGAGCATTCCCGATTTGAGGACTCAACCGCACCCGTAAGTGTAAGTAAATGAGTGTGGACTAAAATGGTTAGACGGGGTTGGTCAAGAAGAAAGGCATATAAGAAGGACCCTAAACTTATGTTAGGTGATGCTAAAAAGGCTTTTAATTGGATGTTTAGTTAAGATGAAAATTCTTGTACAAAACTATAGCAATGGCAATCTTGAGATGCTAAGAGTCCCGATGATTACGTATTCAAAGGGGCTTTTGGTTGAGACGAGAGCATTTTTTTGTAGTTTTTAATTGTGTACTATGAGAGTATCCATCATAACAGTTGTATTTAATAATAGGGATTACATTGAACAATGTATGAATAGTGTTATTAATCAAACCTATAAAAATATTGAATACATAATAGTTGATGGTGGCTCTACAGACGGGACGCTGGAAATTATCAGGAATACCGCCAAAATCCTTGCACCCCCGGGGTGCAAGGATTTTCGATGGATTAGCGAATCCGACAAAGGCATTTATGATGCCATGAATAAAGGAATAAAAATGGCGACGGGTGACATCATAGGTATATTGAATTCTGATGATATTTATGCCGATGAGTTTGTTATTGAAAATGTTGTAAAGGCAATGTCTGAGAATAATGTTGATTCCTGTTACGGTGATCTGGTTTATGTGGATAAGGATGATACCGGCAAGGTTATACGATATTGGAAATCCGGTGATTATTATAAGGAAAGATTCAGAAAGGGCTGGATGCCGCCTC
>CAJVYT010000460.1 GCA_913009765.1 uncultured candidate division Zixibacteria bacterium | reverse complement strand
TTCAAAGATCAGGTATAAATTAACAAAAATATGGCCCATGCTGTCGAAAAAGAGCCCCCTGTGTAAATGTTTTTCAAAACTACCTCAATTTTGAGGAGGAAGTGCAGTGGGCCTCACGGATTCAGGTCGACTACCGGACACCTCATGAAGTTTTCTGGAAAGAGGCTCGTGGTGCACTTGCAATTTGAATTCACCTATCGAAACATTTAGTCACTAGAGTTAGATAGCATGTTTTTGAAAATATCAGCATATTGTCTGGTAATTCCATTTGGATCACAAAAGTACATCAATATTGCACAATCCGTCTTGCCACACTTCAAAGCAATATAGTCTGTGCCTACTTTGCCAGGATTTCCAACAGGTACTCCCGCCTTCCTTAACTGGTTGATCCTTGCTCCGGTAAAGTCAACAGTCCGTTTTATTAGCATATATTTCTTCAAAAAGCTTAACTTCAACAGATCCATGGACATACCGCCTTGAGACAACCCTTTACTCTGCCTAATTCCTCTCATCATGGCTTCCCGTATGCGATTCATATCCTGACCCTTCGAAGGCCAGGACTTACTCGTGAATATCTCCTTAGGAAACTTGCTCTTTTGGAAAGAATTCATTTTGTAAAAAACAAGAAATAGATTGCTCGTTTTCTTGGGTGAAATATAGAGTCTTTGAGCCGGCTTGATTTTGTTCTGGTAAAACGCGCCATATAGGTCGGCATAAAACCCGATATTTGCACCAGGAAAACGACTCTTCATAATCTTTGCGATATTATCAGAAAATGATTTATCTACCAAAAGAAACCCTTCGGGTATCGTAAAACAAATATCTGCGGTTAGACAGTAAATTTCAGCCTTTGCAATAACCGGAGGGGACATTATAGTGAAAACAACCAAAAAGAAAAAAATCACGGCAAACGGTCTTGATGCCATTTCCCTTCGCGCTTTACTGAAAGACATCTTAATCTTCTCCATTATAATTTTATCCTATTGATTTTTTTTGAAGTACTATTTTATGCTGAACGTTTGAATTCAG
Organism: uncultured candidate division Zixibacteria bacterium; assembly: GCA_913009765.1. The sequence continues at coordinate 2,360 of CAJVYT010000460.1, read as the reverse complement.
TGGAAAACAGGTGATACGATGGACTTGTTTGAAACACTGAGCGACGTGATTAACAATGGCATTTCGATAAACCTAACCCCTGATTTTCCACTGCAGCCGATTGTTGGGCACTTCAAATTTTCAAACTAACTTACATCCTATCAAGTTGAAAAATTTCAAACAATTCATCACCAGAGAGCGGTTCATCAGGAATATCTATGGCAATTCCATACTGTTTTTCAATTCTACGCTTTACCGACTCAAATATCATTTCATCATAGATTGTCGGCAGAAATGGATTCTTAACATACCTCCAGTATTCTCCTTTCAGCAATGGAGCTATATTTATATTGCTATAAGCTAGTGCTAAAATATTAAGCTGTATTTTTTTATGCTCACCTAAAAACATGAGATAGGCATCTTCATGTGTTTTTTGATTGAAACCATGCTGCAATTTGTCAACTATATCATGAAATGCATTTTTATTAATTTCTGGCGGAAGATTATGCAAATTATAGTCAGCATTAATTATATTAGCGGCTACTTCCATCTTTGTCTTTCCAGGAAACACTAAATCTAATAATCCCATACCCCATCCTTATTTTATATTGGTTCCTCACACAAATCGGTGCAAAAGTGGCGGTTCTGGTAAATCACTCATGCAGTGATAGAGGTTACGAATATACGTTTTTCAAGAAAAACTGTGCGGTAGCAAAGTAGTCAGGTGAAAAACGTGGTCTGGTACCCTATTTCCCCTATTTCCCAAACACATTTCAAATATCAGAATCTGCCACCAGTTTTATCTGTCAACGAAATATTCGGATTCTCCTTCCTGTATACTTTTTTTTGCCGATCTATAGCTCCACTTGAAAGGCTGTGGACATTCGCGATTCAACTTATCTCGTTCTTCGGAATAAACCCTAAGCCTCTCAGTCAACACGTCATCTGATTCTTCACTCCAGCAATCTATTGACCAGAATATGCGTAGTTTTGTCATAAGTGAATCGTAGTTATTAGCCGCTGTGAGATGGGAATTGGCCTGCTCTTTGGGATTAAGAAACGTTGTGATAGACGTGAGGACAACTATCACCATGGAGACAATCCCTGCGAGCAGCTTGACTTCTGCGAAAGCCAGTGTCCCAGCTACACCTGCCAGAATGACTGTTGGGACTCCTATCCATAGGTGTAGGTTCTGCCAAAAACGAGCCTCTACAAAATGACTCTTGGAAGTATAAAGACAATTCTCGTAAAGACGCTTAGCCTCTTTTATAACCTCTTGCCTCGGCTTGGATACTACTCTCTCCTGTAAAGTTGATATCTCTTCGGCCATAGAATTATCACCCATATGCAGGAAAATAGTCGCCAAATACCAGTCGCCACATATTCACAGCGTCGGACACGTAACCCCGACTGGCAAAATTTTCTGCTTTGAGAGCTCTGGTGTAAGCCGTTTCGAAACGGCTCACTGCATTTTTGACTTTGTCTGCGGTATTGAGATATGCACCTACATCGTCTCCATATCCAGCCGGATCAGGGTTTTTCTTTGTGACATAGTTCCGGCCCTTATCAAATAAATATCTCGCCCCAGAGGGAAAATCAGATATGGTCACATTATCCAGAATTTGCAAACACATCGTTTCCAGGTGAAACGATCTCAAAAAACTGCTTGTCGACCTATTCCAAGCTTTGAGCATCTTTATTAGCGGTACTAAGTCCCCACCATGGCTCTTGTTCGCAGCCGACCAGATCTGCACATGTTGTTTTGGATCTGTGGACAGCCAAGACTGAGTAATCGAGTTAGGAATAAGATACCCACCGCCTTGCCTGTTAAATGCAGGCACAACGTCAACGGCAAAATCAGTGAATTGTATGGTTACCGCCTGCCCATTTCTGCTGATATCTGGAGTAGTTGGGTATGTTTTCCTCAAAACCCACTTCAACAGATCAAGCAAACCGGCTTGGCCACCGTTTTTTCCGTTGTAGTTATGAAAATACTTCGAGTCAAGAATGATAATAATGTCAATGTCCGCTTGCTTTAATGGAGCGATCAGAGTGTGACGTGAGTATGATCCGGTTATGAAGGAATCTAGAACGTCCAAGCCTTTCTTTACCGCTTCGCGAACGTTCTGTTGTCTAGTGGACACTGTCTCAGCTTGCAGACCGGTTATCTCCAAGTTTGCTTTGAATGTCCTGAAAGCCTCTACAATTGTCCTTGCCATGAGTTTCCCTTCATAGATCAGATCTACACAAGTTATTAAATGGTTTCCGGATATCTCCACTGAGTCGAAGTGTTGACAGCGGATTATTGCGTTATTTCTAACCTGATATCATGCAGTCATCAAATGATATCCAAAAACTGGATACCATCGCAATGATTCAAA
>CAJVYT010000459.1 GCA_913009765.1 uncultured candidate division Zixibacteria bacterium | reverse complement strand
GTGTTCCTTCTGAAATATTTCCGGATGATAATTCATCTAAAAAAGCATCATACTGATCGGGAGAAGTTAAGATTGAAACGTACTTATAATTTTTTGCCGCTGCTCTTATTAAACTTGGTCCTCCGATATCAATATTTTCAATTGCAGTATTTATATCAAGGTTTTGTTTTTTTGTAACTTCTATAAAAGGATAAAGATTAACACACACTACATCAATCGGGTAAATATTGTTTTGCTCTGCTTCCTTTTTATCGGAATCATCATTAAAAGTAACTTCACCCGTTTTAGGATCATTATATCTTGTAAAACATTGCATATCGATTGATAAGGGATGACCTCTCTGTTTGATGGCTTTAATAAAATCAAGGCTGAATTCATGGTCATTACATCCGGCTAAATGTATATGTCCTGCAGGAATATCCTGGACTTCGTTCTTCTTAAATAAACCTGCATGCTTTAAAGTGATGATCTGCCTTTCATCCATATCACTGCTTCTATGAATAACTTGAACCCTGGTGGTTTCTCTGGAATCAATTGTAAAAACACGAACACCGCATTCCTTTAAGGTATCAAGATCTTTTTGATCCTCAGGAGCCAGCTTGAGCAATGCAGCAGTAGTCTTTCCTGTACTTGCGGCTGCAACTGCACCATATAGAGCTGCGCCGCCTGTAGTTATTGTCTTATGTCCATCCTGATGAATGACCTCATCATGGCAGACATGTCCAATAAAAATAATGTCGTATTCCCGCCGAGTCCGCATATTTGTTGTATCCATCATTTTTAGCTGAACCATATGGGTGAACTCCACGCCATTTCCTCATCCTCTTGAGTGATACGCACATAATAATAGATAGCATTTTTATCTTCTTTTGCCTGAGTAAAGAGTGGTTCTTTATCTGTATATTCAAACTCCTCAAAATCGCTATTTCCTCTTAAAGTGGCAATCACTTGGGCATTCCGAATAATCTCTACTTTATCAATTATGGCGGTACCAGCAACACTTACTTTTATTTTTCGCGGCTTATCCCCATCCCATCCAACTTCTTCACCCATCATATGACCGTTAACCCTAAAATCGAGAATTATTCTCTCTCCTGTCGTTCCGTAGCAATGTCTATTAAATAAAGCATCAAATATTGCCTCTCTGGTTAATTCGTGAGCATAAACAGCCATAATCCCGCCTTTGCAATTTAGATTAGAGGCTCTATTTCCAGGATAACATCTCCCTGAAAACCCATCGTGGGTATCACTACCAGCAATAATTCCGAGCTTATAACCTTGCTTAAGCGCATTCTGTACTCCTCCCCATGGATTGTGTCGCTTGTCCCATCCATAATTTCCAGGATATTCAGAACGACCCCAGCAGGAATAAACTTCAACTAATCTCTCCCTAGGATCAAAACTATCCCATTTAGTGGCTACCAATGTGTGATGAGGAATAATAAGCACATCTTCTCCTTGTAGAAGGTCAAAAAGAACAGGTGTTTTTAAAGAAAACCCTACATCCATGCCTTTTAAATCTGCCAGTATCGGTTTATCTTTCCCTCCTTTATAGTACACGTTATGACTCCTGTAAAATTCACAACTCACTGATACACAGGAAGTTGCGAACATTAATTTCTTGACTTTTCCCTCCAGCCTTGATACACTGTAACCAGTTGCTAAACAATAAGTTACAATCAAAAACGAAAGGAAAAGTCATGCAAAATTTTCAGCTTCCTCTCTTCTACGACTTACCACTGTTAATTCAAACATCAAACTTCTACAAAAAATATTATCTGCTTTTTACAGCTCTTGATCTACCTAACATGCCTGACAAAAATTACGGTATTGGCCGTACTGGCTACTCCCGCCATGCTATGCTCAGAGCTTTTATTGTCAAACATCTTGAACGAATTAAAACTATTCCGGACCTTATTGAATTCCTTGATTCCCATCCAATCCTTATCGAAATGTGCGGCTTCAGCATGCATAGCCTTCCTGATGAAACACAGTTCTATCGTTTTCTCAAGAAAACTCCTAATTCCTTGATTGAAAATATCCATACTCAACTCAACCGCAAACTTGTCCATGAAAAAATTCTTTCTCTTGATAAATTCATACTTGATTCCAAACCTGTTATGGCTGCTACAAAAGAAAACAATTTCAAAAATCCAAATCGAAATACTACTAACAAACACAAGCAGCCTAAACATAATCCTTCTGCAACTTTGTGTTATTATTCTTACCAGCAAGTTAATGGCAGAAAAGACAACTTTATCTTCTTCTGGGGCTATCGTACTCATGTCATTGTCTCCAAAGAAGGGGTCGCTCTTGTTGAGCTTACTCTCCCTAATAATGTCACAGATGCTAAAGTGGCCAAAAAACTCATCAAAAAGCTTAAGCGTGTTTTTGGGTTCAAAAAAGGTTCTATCTTTATTGCTGATGCTGCATATGATCAGAGATGGCTTTACAACTTTATTGTTGATGAATTAAAGTGCAAAGTTTTCATTCCTATCAATCCCAGAAATCAGCAGGAACCAAAAACATTTGGCCCTCACGGCTGTCCTTTATGTGATGCTAACTTAGAAATGAAATCCGACGGCATCTGGACTGAAGGACCTAGAACAAGAATTAAGTTCCGCTGTCCTATTAAAACTAATCCCAAAGTTGCTCTTAAATATCCAGACGGTTGTCCAGTCTCTCATCACAGATTCTCTCAAGACAAAGCATATGGATGTACTAAATATCTAGACATTACCAATGACGCTCGCTCACAAGTTCCCAGAGACAGCAAACTATTTAAAGACACATCCAATTTTCGTACTGAAGTCGAGCGATACTTTGCTCGTCTTGGTAATAGAGAAGCTGAACAAACCACTCATTACAGACTCCGTTCTGTCCAGAATCAGATGACTATCGCTCATCTCTCTTTGAGCTTGGTTGCTTGCGCTGCCGCTCTTCTCCTGAAACAACCTGAGAAGATTAGATGTTATCGCACCTTTGCTAATAACGCTATCTTACCAAGAGCCCTGAACCAGAGACTTCTCTCGGTCCGGGGCAGAGCTGCCTGACAGACACTAATTTTCAAAGAACAATTTACTCTACAATAGGCAAGCTATGTCTTATGTTGCCTATTCTCTTCTAAAAATCTTTTTGTTCTTTTTTTCTATCTTCCATTCCCATCTTTATCTTTTTTATTCACTATATCTTCTTCTATCTTTCCCTAATTCTCTATTTTGCAGGAGTCTTGTAACTCTTCTGCTATTGCGGATGGCTGAGCACCTATTCCTGCCAACTCCTGATGAAGTTGTTCAGATCGGAAAGCGTCGTGTAGGGAAAGAGTGTAGATCTCGGTGGTCGCCGTATCATTAAAAAAAAAATAAAAAATCAAAAAAATTAGTAATTAATA
>CAJVYT010000458.1 GCA_913009765.1 uncultured candidate division Zixibacteria bacterium | reverse complement strand
GGTTAAATATATAAATTTTACAGGAGGAATAAATGGCTGTAAAAGTAAAAATACCCATACCCCTTCAAAGGCTTACCAAGGGGAGCGAAGAAGTCGAAGGTGAGCCGGGAACAATAATTTCTCTTATAAACAGTCTGGATCAGAAATATCCGGGGCTCGGAGAGAGGATATCCGAGGGAGGCAAGTTAAGAAGATTTGTCAATGTGTATGTTAATGAAGAAGATGTGAGATTTATTAAAAATGAGGAGACGGAAGTCAAAGACGGTGACGAAGTTTCCATAGTCCCTGCAATTGCAGGCGGCAGTATTTTTTTTAAACGGAGAAATGATGAAACGGAGAAAGGGAGGGGAAAAGAATGAAGACCAGGGTAAAACTAACCTTTCCACAGCACCTCATAAAGGAACCCGTTATTTTTACGATGGCGAAAAAGTACGACATAATACCCAACATCAGGAGGGCCCGCGTAACAGAGACAGTCGGAGAAATGATCCTTGAGCTTGAAGGAGAGGATGAAAGCATTAATAAAGGAGTAGAGTCTCTTAAACAGCAAGGTGTTGACGTAGAACTTGTGGAGGGCGATATTCTGGAATAATTATGGAACCATGGCACGGACTGATTAAACAATATGGAAATTTTCTCCCAGTATCAGAAAAAACCCCGGTTATTACCCTTAATGAGGGAAACACACCTTTAATAAAGGCTGCCCATATAAGCGATATTATCCAGGAAGAAGTCGTCCTGTATTTTAAATGTGAGGGGTCTAATCCCAGCGGTTCATTTAAGGACCGCGGTATGACACTTGCCATTTCAAAGGCAGTAGAAGCAGGTTCAAAGGCCGTTATTTGCGCATCTACAGGAAACACATCTGCATCAGCCTCTGCATATTCGGCAAGAGCCGGCATTTCCACAGTTGTTCTCATACCTGAAGGAAAGATAGCCATGGGCAAACTCGCCCAGGCCATGATACACGGGGCAATGGTACTGCAGATTGACGGCAACTTTGATGATGCATTGGAAATAGTCAAAGAGATTGTGGATAAACATCCTTTCGCGCTTGTCAATTCCCTTAATCCTTTCAGGATTGAAGGCCAGAAGACGGCTGCTTTTGAGGTTTGCGACCAGCTCGGCAGCGCACCGGTTTATCATGCGTTACCTGTTGGAAATGCCGGGAATATAACGGCATACTGGAAGGGATATAAAGAATACCATGCAGCCGGGGAAATCAAATCCCTGCCAAAAATGCTTGGGTTTCAGGCAGCAGGCGCAGCCCCGATTGTTATTGGAAAACCTGTTGAAAATCCTGAAACAATTGCCACAGCTATCAGGATAGGCAATCCGGCAAGCTGGAAAGGCGCTGTAGCTGCAAGAGATGAATCCGGGGGAGTCATAGATTCTGTTACTGATGATGAGATTCTTGAGGCCTATCAATTCATTGCATTAAGGGAGGGCATCTTCTGCGAGCCCGCATCCGCATCATCCCTGGCAGGTGTAATAAAATTATCCCGGCAGAATTTCTTTTCAAAAGGAGAAACCATCGTCTGCACCCTTACCGGCAATGGATTAAAAGACCCTGATAACGCGCTTAAAGTATCAAAATCGCCTATTAAAATTAAAGCAGATATCAGGGCAGTAGAGGAACTCCTGAGAGGATGCTGCATATAACAGACTTAATTCTTCAGTAATAGCTCAGGCATTTTCACTTGTTTAAATCGGAAAGTGACTTGATCGGAAAAAAGTGTGTCTAAGAAATATGTGCCGAGTCCTTCAGTTTGTTTTTCGTAGAACCTGTAACCATCAAGCAAATCTTGGCTTGCAGAAGCAAGTATTTTTAATTTCATGATATGGAGTCTTGAATGTTTTTCTTAGCAGTACTCCAATCGACAAATTCATCGTCTCCATTTTTAATTCCGTCTTCTCTTGCTTCAAATACTTTCTCATGCCACGGTGGAGATGATATGCTATCTGCTTTTTTACATAAATCATCCCAAATAGTTTCCATTGCTTGAATTTTATCTTCAGTCGTCATTTTTTCTAAAGACAAAATAATTTCCATTTTTCCCTCCTTTGTTCAATTATAACTCATAGATCATTATTCTGTACGATAATCAGAAAGCCACAAGACCAATGCCGTTAATTTCTGTTTTTTTCTTTGTTTTTAATTAGCCAGCCCAACAACCGTGAACAAATATCAGACTGATTTTCATCCGTCATTTTTGTGAGATAACGATCGCTGGATTTTTGGAACGTAGTGAAAAAATTCCAGTGCATTAATTTGTTATATTTAGTTTTTATAGATAAACTTCTTTTCTGTGACCAACTCTTAAAATAAGTACTTCTTTATTAAGAATTGCATATATGACTCGGTAGTTTCCAACTCTAAGTTTTCTGAGTCCGGCAAACTCACCTTTTAGAGCAGGATAAGATTCAGGTTTTTTTGAAAGTTCTTTTTCGATTTTAGTAATTAATCTTTTTAAATCAGTTTTATCAATTTTCTTCAAATCTTTAATTACAGATTTTTTATATGTTATTTTATATTCCAAGAGACTTTTTTAACTCCCTGCTCGAAATTTTGTCATCTTTTGGATCATGTAATCGATCAAGAGCAATTTGTAAATCTGAAAAATCATCGATATAAGATTCAATCGCTTTTTGAATAATAAAAGACTTAGATCTCTCAGTTTCCTTTGCAATCTCATCAATCTGTTTAGCAATTTCGTCTGGTATTCTAATTGAAACTGAAGTACTCATAATAACCTCCTAACTACATTTAATTACATTGTATTCAATGTAATACATTATAATACATAAAATTGATTTTTGCAAATTATTTAGAAATATATCAATGAGGTGACTGACGCCAGTAAAATGTCAACGTGCTAAAAAAGAGTTTGCATCCTAAAAACAATCAAAATCGAAAAGAGCACTGCTGGCACTCGTTCAAGTCCACTAAATTAGGTCTGATTTTCTGAATTTATGAAATCTTTCAAAGATTTTCCCATTATCAACATGTCATCAGGAATCTTGTCAATAACGCCTTCATCTATAAGCCGTTTCAAATATCTTTTATACGGGCCGTGAACTCCAAATAATCGATTTCCAAAGTCATCTTGGTCGTATTCTTTATTAAGTTCAATTTCAGGCGTATAATTTGCAAATTCCTCATTATATATAGTTAGTGCCTTAACCGTGAATAATCCCATTTCTTTCATACGTTCTATCTTGTATAAAACATGTACCGCATCATCTTCAGCTTGCTGTACTATGTCATCCGTAATATCACTAGTGCCGTGTCCCAAAAGAATTACATACAAATCCGGCAATTTATCTCAAGCGACATGTATCTGAGAGCTGACAATACGGCTGCGTAGAGTATCAAATAGACAATTCAAAGCATTTTCAGCCTT
>CAJVYT010000457.1 GCA_913009765.1 uncultured candidate division Zixibacteria bacterium | reverse complement strand
GATATTTTTATATCAGAATTATTATAGCGCCGGTTATCCCGTGCCACACCAGTCGGAAATATTAGTATATCAGAGGACCAGTCCCATTGATTAAAACCAAACCCATTGGCTCGTATATTAAAAGTGATATTATTCAATGTATTTAATTCCTAAAGATTTTTAAAATCTGGATATAATTCTTTTATTCTTACTTTGCTCTGTTTAGTTCTTTGAAAATTTAGTATTTTAGAAGCCCGATTTAATTATATAATTCCAAAAATAATAAATATCGGGTTACCCATGAAAAAAACTAAAGTGTGCATGGTTTGTAAAAAATCCTTTATTCCCGATCCAAGGGTTGGTGATCGTCAAAAAGTCTGCAAGAATCTGCATTGTCAACGGCAGCGAAAAAAACTTGCTCAAAAACAATGGCTGTTAAAAAATCCGGATTATTTCAAAAGACGGTATCCACAACTCAAAGAACAAATCCTCAATTATCAAAAAAGCCATTCTCAACAGGCGGATAAAAAGGCCGTCACTATACAAGACGAGTTAAGTGGATATAATAACAAATTGTTACGGATACTGAACAAAGCAATAACTATACAAGACGAGTTAAGCCTAAGGATATCATTAACTAAACAGCCTTTGTTTACAGCCATCAGTTTACTATACAAGACAAGTTAACTTTCTATAATTAAACACACTTAACACCTCAAACTATACAAGACGAGATTGCTTTTTAAATCTATTCTTTGTTTATTTAGACAAGATCAAATCTAACAAACAAAGGAGGTGTGAAGTATGATTTCAAAAGTCCCGATTATGCCTGATCGTATCCGAAGGATTTCCGGTTCGTTCAGTTGGATTGACCACCGCCTTATTGCCGACGGTATTCTCGCTTCCATGAGCACAAACGAAATAGCGCTCTACTTTTTTCTGGTGCTGGTGGGCGATAAAAACGGCGTTAGTTTTTACGGCTATGACAGAATCTGTAAATTGCTCGACCTGAATGTCGACGCCTACAGCAGGGCTCGCGATCACTTGATTGCGAAAGGGTTGATTGCATTTGATCGTCGCGTGTATCAGGTTTTATCTTTGCCGGTGCGCCCGAAGCAAACCGTTCAGCGACCAAGGCCACGGAATGCAGAAGCACAGTCTGTCGCTGAAATCTTTGCCCGACTGGCACAGATGAAACAGTGACCTTTTACAAACAACGGCATGAGAGAGAACGTCCATCAACATGCCTGAGCGTCTCAGTTGGAGGCTGAGCTCCGACAGGATAGCTCGTTATTCAGATTGTTACTCTCGGCTTATTGCCTGAATTTGAATGAAGTATCTTAAGCCATCCCGGCGCTTTGGGATGAAGCTTGGATTTTGGCACGAGTGTAAACGGCAATAATGTCACGGGAGTGTCCTCTCATCGTCATCATCATATCGTCGATCAAGCCACGAACTGATCGGAAAACCGCCTGTGTTTGGCGGAAAGGAGACAGCAATGACTCATGATATTTTGTTTGTCGGCATCGACATTAGCAAATTCAAGCACGATGTTGCAATTATGAATGAGAACAAAAAACTAGTGTGCAGGACTTTTGTCGTCAGGGAAAGCCGTGACGGTTATTTGTATTTACTCGATCGACTTGATCAGATGAAAAGAAAACACTGCACAAAACGCTTTTACATCGGTATGGAAGCAACCGCCGATTATTGGAAAAATCTTTTTCATTATTTCAAAGAACAACCCGCTTGCATCATGGTGGTCATCAACCCGGTGCAGACCAAGGCCTTTGCAAAAGCCGAACTTCGACGAGCCAAGACAGATCCGGTGAATGCTAAAGACATTGCCCAGTACCTGGTGGAAAAAAGGCCGCCTGCTTCAAATGTGCGAACGCCTGTTTGTGACAATATCAAAGACCTGGATTCACAAATCCGGGCGCTGAAAAAGCAGAATACTATGAACGTCAACAGGCTTCGTGTCGAGCTTGGCAAAACAGCGCCGGAAATTGAGCACAATGTGCCTGTCATTTGTGGCCAACAAATACTGGCCCTGCTGGCTAAATTTCCTACTGCGGCAGATATTGAAGCAGCATCAGTAAAAGAACTTTGCCGAATTCAGTACGGCAAAAAACAGTGGCAACTCCCGGTTGCATTTGTTACCAAAATGAAAGCATTGTCAAAAAATAGTATTGCTCACAAAAAAGGCCCGGGAGCCGGACTCGTCGTACAATTTCTGGCTGAAAATATTATGCAATGCCAAAGAAAAATCCAGACTCTCAATGAACAAATGGTACAGCTTTATAAACAAGTAAATCCTGAAACCAGTCTCCTCACCAGCATCAAGGGTATTCGCAAAGAAACGGCCATTGTGCTGGAGGCTTATATCGGCGATGTAACCAGGTTCCCGAATTCTAAAAAGTTTGTAGCCTATTTCGGCATGAATCCAACGGTCAATCAATCCGGCACGAAAAACAAAGGCCGCTCCTACCTTGAGAAAAAGGGCAGTGGGGTCGTTCGACACAAACTCTTTATGGCAACACTTTGTATGATACGCTATGATGACAATCCAATTTATGATTTCTATCATCGTCTTGTCGATGCCGGAAAACCAAAACTGGTCGCCATTTGTGCTGCAATGAGAAAGTTGCTGGTCATTATTTATAACATGCTAAAAAATAAAGAAAAATTTGACCCGGATAAATCTAAAACTTTTTGAGTTTTTTCTTGACTTTTAACATAGTATCTGAATTATCGTATGTGGCTTACCGCGCCATGAATCAAAGATGCTGTTTTCATATTTTGGGCAAGAAAATTTTAAAAACCTTTTAACCACGAATTTCACTAGTGGCACGAATTGAGATAATAAATAATCGGCATTTTATTACATTACAGAAATTGTTTGCCGACTCTTACTATTCGTGTAATCCGTGAAATTCGTGGTTCGCTTTTATTGAATTATCGTAACTGGCTTACTGCGCCATGAATCAAAGATGCTGTTTTCATATTTTTGGCAAGAAAATTTTAACCCAAGTTTACCATTTCGACGGCAAAATTAGCAAAAAAGCCCTATTTTTAAACTATTCGACCAAGATAAATTATTGTAAATATTAAATCGATGTTGATGGGGCGCCGATGTAGTGCCCCATAATAGCAGATTATCCTTGACATTCATGTTGGGATTCCTTATATTTCCGCATGTTTATCCGGGAAATCAAAAAGAAAAATCCGGGCTATGAAAAAGAATTCATAACTCATCGACTGGTCGAATCCTACAGAACTGAAAAAGGGCCGAGGCAAAGAACAGTCCTGAATTTGGGCAAACTTGATCTGCCCAAAGAACAATGGAAGATCCTCGCTGACCGCATCGAAGCCGAAATTACCGGCCAGCAGAGCTTTTACCCGGTTGACGAGCATATTGAAAAACTGGCCGT
>CAJVYT010000456.1 GCA_913009765.1 uncultured candidate division Zixibacteria bacterium | reverse complement strand
AGAAAGCCTGGCAGGAGCGCGACTATCAGACTATTATCACTGTTGCCCAAAAGATACCGGACAACGTTCTCCAGGAAGACCCAAAATTATTGATGTGGTATGACTATGCATTGACAAGAACAGGAGGAGAGTAAAAAATGGATATTCAAGTTCTTACACCTCTCGAAGCTACTACAAAAGAGAAAGGTGACCTCCTTGAAAATCTTGCTTCGGAATTTTTGAGAACACAAAATTACCATGTCACACAACAAGTACGGGTGACAGCATCTGAACTAGATTTACTGTGTAGACATAATGTCAATAATCGAGAAGTATACGTTGAATGCAAAGCACACAAAGATAATCTGTCTGCAAATGTATTGATTAACTTACTTGGCACCATTACCTTCAGGGAATACTCTGAGGGATGGCTGGTAACTACAGGACCATTGGGGAAAGACGCTAAGGGCTTTTTGGATGAGTGGGAAAAGAAGCCAAGTATTGAAAGAGAGAAATTAAGCATCTATATTCCAGAGCGGATATTAACTGCTTTGATCAATGCAAATATTATTTGCGATCCACCGCAATCAAATACAAATGCCATAGTAGAGACGGTTGGATTATCGATAGGAGAATGGGCTCTGCTGATTACGCCGTGGGGCAAATATTGGACTGCTCCTGTATTGAAGAATGGTATTCCTCAAGCAGTGACTCTTTTTGACGCGATCACTGGTTCCATGATCTCTGATTTGTCCCTTTTTGAACGTTTAAAAGATACCGAGTTTGAACTTAAGAACCTTGATTTTTTCAAACCAGACGGAAATGAAATACCAAACAATTCTTGCTACGCTGAAGCGACCGTAATTGAGGTTGAATTTGGAGAGAAATGGTTCGACTATAGACCGGCGAGGCCTGAACATTTTGTGGGACGCAGAAAAGCGCAGAGAGATATCCTACGATTCTTTTCTGACGCCAAGAGAGGCAGGACCGATACCCGTATTCTTGCCATTAAGGGCGATTCAGGGATTGGAAAAAGTTCTCTAATAGCCAAGATGCGAGATGTAGCTACAACTAGTCAAAAACCCAACAACCTATTCTTATACGCAGTAGATATGAGAGCAGCAAACGATGCCTCATATATATACTCTTCTTTGCTTAATGCACTGAGACGTGCGGCCCGTTGTGGGTTTGGATGTGATGGAGAACTAAGAATAACCAATTATCGTGATCCTCTACAAAGTGAATCAATTAAGCGCTTCATGGAGGAATGTTCAAGAAAGCATGAGTTGCTGATTCTCTTTTTTGACCAATTTGAAGAACTCTACTCAAAGTCTGACTTGTTTGCTGTATTTGAAGAAGCTAAGCGTCTGATGTTCTCAACAATTTCTGCCTCAACCAATTTTATATTATGCTTTGCGTGGAAAACAGATAGTACTGTTCCACAAGACCATCCCGCCTATCACATGTGGCACCAACTTACTGACCATCGGTACGAGATACTTCTGAACCCATTTAGCCACGCCGACGCGGAGCATTCACTGAGACTCTTTGAACAAGAACTGGGGCAAAATTTGTTGCCAGAACTTCGCAAGTATCTTCTTGAAAACTGCAAGGGCTATCCTTGGCTTTTGAAGAAATTATGTATCCATTTCTATGAACAAATTCAGCAAGGGACGAATCAACGCCAACTTGCAAACCGTTCTCTGGATATTTCCTCATTATTTGATCAAGACCTTAGTAATCTGAGTGATGCGGAGATGGGTTGTTTGAAGCTTGTTGCACAGAATGCCCCGATGGACTGGTATGATGTTCTCGATAGCGCCGGACATGACGTCGTTCAATCGCTTCAAGATAAACGTCTGTTAATAAGGCGTGGCAATAAACTGAATCTGTATTGGGATATTTTCCGCGATTATGTTCTGTCAGGGAGCGTGCCATCTATTCCCTTTAACTACATACCTCAGTCTCCATCTTTGAATTCAATGCTTCGGGTTCTTGCCGAACTTGATGATTTAGAAGGAAAAACGATACAAGCTTTGTCCAGTAGATCGAAACTGAAAGAAAGCACGATTAAAAACATCCTACATGATCTTGACCAGTTTGGTGTAGTCACCGGTAGTGACAACAAGGTCACTATTAGCAATCACATAGAGAGTTTAGAGGCGAGAACGGTTTTATATAGTATAAGGTTGATATTTAAACGACACGCTCTTGCTGAGAAACTGAAGGAATATAATTCTTCCAGGCCAGCCAGCCTAGAACAGACAATCTCCTACCTCAAGGAGGCGAACCCAACTGCACAGTACCACATAAGAACTTGGAAAACGTATGCAAATAGGATGGTTGTTTGGCTGGAAGCTTTGGGCTTGGTAAAACGCACTCGAGAAGGAGTATTTTTCTCTGATGCGGGAGATATCTCAGAGGGGAATACCCAAAAATGGACTGGTGAACGTAGAAGGATAGTCTTTCTCGGTGATACATCTCCAGCAAAGGTTGTGAATGTACTGGACTTGCTCAAGAAGGGGCCGAAATCACAAATCAGTATGAAAAACTTAGGCTACCGTAATGCTTGTGCTGTGCTTTATCGATTTAGACTCGTAGAATTAACTTCTTCAAGTGAATACAGAATACTTGCACACGCTACTGAATACCCATCAATAGAGTTGATATGGAATGAATCGGGCAAGGAAGAATCCATCGTTGCAGTTATCAAATATCTCAAATCTAATCCCTCGAGTACACCGGAGGCTATTGGAAGACATATCGCGGAAGTGTTTTCAAGAAAGTGGAAAAAGGCTTCCTGTAAACGTATCGGCAATGCTTTACGCCAATGGGCTCAGTGGCATATGACGTCATCAGGAAACAATAATAATATTCCTCTTGCCCCAGGACGTAAAAAAGCTGAAGATACTGGGCCATTATTGTTTGATTATTGGAACACTGGAAATGAATAAATGGCACTACAGTACTGTAAACAGTTCCTGTCAGGTCATCGAAACCCAGACGTTGTGGGGCGATATGACCTGCCGTGTCTGGCTGCCCGGTTCGGACTTGGTGGTGCGTATTCCAGCCTCCTCCCTTAAACCGCTTGAGGATGCAGCAACTTTTACACCTGCCGGGGTCGCCTATGTCACCGCTGCCGCCCGAGTAGCTGATGCCCTGACTCAGGATGTCCTTCTTGCCCCTATCGAATCATCCGTCATCCCTTTGCCTCACCAGATAAAGGCGCTATCCAGAGCAATCTCCAATGACCGTGTGCGTTATCTCCTGGCAGATGAGGTCGGCCTTGGTAAAACCATTGAGGCCGGACTAATTATGCGTGAACTCAAGCTCCGGGCTATAACTGCAGAAGGTAAGATCGGAAGAGCACACGTCTGAACTCCAGTCACACTGATATATCTCGTATGCCGTCTTCTGCTTGAAAAAAAAAAAAAAAAACCACAACTAACAATGAACACGATAACATAAGTGTGT
>CAJVYT010000455.1 GCA_913009765.1 uncultured candidate division Zixibacteria bacterium | reverse complement strand
ACGTGGAAATTATTCAAGGTGATGTTGCTGGTGTTTTACCTAAACTTCTCAAGAAATATGAAGTTAATAATTTACTAGTTTATTTAGACGCTCACTATTCAGGTGAAAGTACCGCTATAGGGCCTGTTGAAGAGCCTGTGCTTGAAGAACTCATGATACTTAAGCCACATAAAAAGCAAGTGACGGCGATAGTTATTGATGATTTTCGAACTTTTGGATCAAGTGGGATGCCTAGTAAAAGCGAAGTCTTAAGGTTGCTGGAAGATGATTTTTCTGAGTTTTCGCTCAATGTTCATTTAGATCAAATCATTGCAATAAAAAAGAGGCACAATAGAAATGAATTGTAAGCTTAGAAAGTTGCTACTAAATTATATTTGTAAAATATAACTTGCTATTATGTTG
Source organism: uncultured candidate division Zixibacteria bacterium (assembly GCA_913009765.1). The sequence goes on along the minus strand of CAJVYT010000455.1, from coordinate 3,056 downwards.
AGTTCTAAAAATTGATTTATTGTATGCCAGTGTTCGCCCGGGGGACAGGACTTGGGAACCGTTTATTTAATTGGGCAAGGGCACAAGTTTATGCAGAGAAATTCGGCATAGAGTTCATATCACCGATTTGGTTTAGTCTTAGATTTCATCAGGTATTAGAGGCTGGTAGTATTCATGACACCAACTTTGGTTTGTTTGCTAGTGGCAAGAATGAACATGGCCATTACATGGGTGTTTTACTGAAAATATTTGGTGAAGTAATTCCAGAACCTATCATGCTATCTGAGCAACCAAAGTTATTGCATAAAAAATTTGGATTGATCCAGTTCTCTGGAGTGGGAGGTGACTATCACAGTTTTATCCCTATCGCTGGCGAGCAGAAATTTTTATGCGCAAAGCTTACGAGCATTGTCAGACCAAAGTGGAAAAATGTAATCTCAAACTATGATGAATATGCATCGACTGCAATTGGTGTTCATATCCGATACGGCCGTGGTTTTAGGGAAGCTGAAAAAAAAGAAGATATTTTTCTGAAAGGAACTATAAAAACACCATCTACTTGGTTCGTTGATACATTAAAAACTATTAGAGATAAAGCTGGTTTTGATGTGCCTGTACTACTGGTATCGGATGGTGCATTGAGTGAACTTGCACCTATTCTGAAACTAAGGAATATTAAGCTTGTTCGCCCTGCTTGCCCTATTTCAGACTTGTTGCTTTTGTCGCGTACTCGTTTAATAGTAGGCTCTGGTGGTAGTTCATTTAGCGCGTGGGCATCATATTTGGGAGAAATCCCCACGTTTGTGCATCCCGGCCAATGTTTGTCCTGGTTTGGGCTACCTAAAAGCCCTTCAGGGCATGTCTGTACATTTGATCCTGCTAACCCGGATGGCGATATATTCGGCGATGTTGGAGCCATATTTAAAGAATAGGGGTTGATGGCCAAATGAAAGTGACACGCAGCCTTAACAAGAAACCTTTCTTTTCTATCTGTATACCACAATACAATCGTACATCTTTTCTAATTGAAGCACTCAGTGTATTGGATAGGCAGACTTACAGGAATTTTGTGGTTTGTATACCGATCAGATGATATGTCAAATAATGGTCGTGAAAACGAATTGCTAGGCTTTCTTGAGTTGTCTTCATTACCATATGCCTATGAGAAACAGGAAAAAAGTTCTCGTTACGATGCAAATACCCATGCAAGCATTGGACTGAGAAGTGGTCAGTATTATTTTTTACATGGTAATTCGTATTGCTGTTTCTGATCTGAAGTTATATGCCCAATTCAGATAGGATGATTCGCAGTCATGAAGTCGTCAAGGATGGTTATGTAAATCTCCTTGCTATTCCAAATGATGCTGCTTCATAGGATGAATAAGCCCTTAACTCAATTATTAGGCAATCCACGAAATACTAGTAATACTTTTCATGTTAATAATATTTGAAACACACCCAGTTCAATACCATGCCCCTGTCTGGAGAAGACTGGCAAAAATGGGAGTATCCTTGAAGGTGTTCTATGGTGGCGACTTTAGTGTAAAGGGGTACCGTGACCGAGAATTTGGAGCTTCATTCTCGTGGGATACTGATTTACTTGGTGGTTATGAGTCATCATTATTATGCGAAGATTTAGAAAAACAACCTATAGATTATGAGACAGTAACCAAACATGGGGTAGAAGCGGTTCTTGATAGAGAGAAGCCTGATGCCGTACTTGTCATGGGGTATTCACATCCTTTTGACAGGGCTGCACTTTTTGGCGCTATTAAGCGGAAATTACCATTATTTTATCGTGGGGAAGCGAATGATACAGCAATTCATCGCCCTATCTGGAAGCGCAGTATAAGGCGTCTATTTTTGAAGTATATTTACTTTCGTTGTAGAAGACTTTTATATATTGGTGAGGAAGCACGAAGGCATTATGAGAAGCATGGCGTAAGTAATGAGAAATTATTTTTCTCGCCATACTGTGTGGATATTAGTTCATTTAAATCAGGTGATGCACATAGAAGTACGATAAGAATAAAAGCAAGAGACGAATTATCTATTAAAGATGGTGAAAAAGTCATTCTTTACTCTGGTAAGTTTAGCCACCGAAAAGGGGTAGATTTATTGTTAATAGCAGCAGGTCGTTGTCCATCTAACACAGTTCTACTTTTTGTGGGCGATGGAGAATTGCGCACTGAATTAGAAAAACAAAGTGGGAATGATGCAAGGGTTATCTTTACAGGTTTTCAGAACCAGCAGAAGTTAAGTAAATTTTATCATGCAGCAGACATTCTTGCTTTACCCAGCCGCCATTCAGAAACATGGGGTCTGGTTGTCAATGAGGCACTTGCCCATGGCTTGCCTGCAGTCGTTAGCGATGCGGTTGGATGCCGCTGGGACCTTATTCGTCCAGGGATAACCGGAGAAATAGCCATGCGTGATGATGCTGACATGCTGGTAGATGCATTAAGACGTTGTTTAAAATATGCAGGTACTGCCACAACGCGTAAAAATTGTAGAGAAATTGTGGGGCCCTATAATATAGATTCTGCAGCACAAGGTATTTTTAATGCATACAAGAGTGTTGTCAGAAAAGTTTCATGAGAATTCTGATTATAGGTGTTGATGAGCCGGGACATGTTGCACGATTTTTATATGAAGGCGGAAAACGCAGTGGCCACGATGTTGCTATTATAAATACAACCAGGGCTAATAATGGGAACTTTTTAGCTAGAAAAATGCTATGGAAGTTTACCCATAGGCCAATTTCCATAAAATCGTTTTCCTCTGAAGTTGCCAGTGAAGCAGAGTCATTTAATCCTGACCTAATTGTGACAACTGGCCAGGCTCCAATTTTAGATCGCGATCTCCGATTGCTTCGTGATATGAGTTTAGTGCTCATCAATTATTCTACTGATGACCCATGGAATCCAGCACATCGTGCTGAGATCGGAAGAGCACACGTCTGAACTCCAGTCACACTGATATATCTCGTATGCCGTCTTCTGCTTGAAAAAAAAAACAACAACATAAAAAAAAAAAAAAAAAAACATATAACCGTA
>CAJVYT010000454.1 GCA_913009765.1 uncultured candidate division Zixibacteria bacterium | reverse complement strand
TAGGATCGTCACACCATCAACATTGTGACATGTCACCAGACACTTGTAACATGCAACACGTAACGCGAAACTTATCACTGATTACTTATAGAGCAGACGCATAAACTTACAAAGATGTTGACAGTAAATAAGTTATGAAAAGAGTTAGTGGTAATTTTTTGTAAAAGGAGCGACAAGAAAATGTACCAACGAGCCAGGATGCCGTATTTTAAAGGGTTTTGCGAAATAATTTACAAAATGCGAAAGTAGAATTACAAAATACGGTGCCCAACTTGTATAATAGAAGTCACACAATAACACAAACTACTATACAAGAAAGGACACACGAGAATGCTACCATTACCACAAATTGAAAGCAACCAAAAACCGCTACTAATTCACACAGTTCATGAAGACGATAAAGTACTGCTTAATACACCAGATGCGGAATGGTTTCGGGTTTTATATTATTTTCCCTGGGAGAAGCACCGTGTTTTTGCGTCTGAGTACTATGATGCACTTTATGAATTTAACCAACGGGAAGAGAAAAAGAGACGAGACAGGCAAGCAGCAAATGGAAAAGTATTATCTGAGAGCAAAGAAGATGCAAGGCAGAGGCTTTTGTTTGATAGAGTAACAATGCAAGTTGATAAAGAGAAGAAATGTGATGTCCTTTATGAAGTAGAAGCCAAATCAAAGGTACAGATGGTTAAACCTATGGAAGTGTCTCCCGGGATAGTGCCATTTCGATTAGGAGGTAAGAGGCCGAAATGTTTTTTTGCGTTGTTGAAAAGTTTTTTGGGTACAACATTAATGGGATTTCCGTGTGAACCGGAGAAAGTGTACATGTTATTGAAGAGTAATCCGAGTTTTGTACGGGTATGTGGATTTGCGCCGAAGGGAGAAAAGGACGAGTATTGTAGTGAACATATACCAAGTGAGCGGAAGCTGCAGCAATTTGACCAGATCATGAGTGAATGGGGGCTATGGGATAAGATGAAGGTTGCGCAGGTTACTGAAAACATAGAGACCGGTGCGATTAAAATAGAAAAGGAAGTAGTAGGAGATACAACACACTATTATGCATATTCAGGGTTTGAGACCGTAAAGTACAAAGACGAAGACGGCAAGGAGCAGAAGAAGTCGCAATCAAAGTTAACCAAGAAGTGTCGCTGTCAAGACAGAGACAAGTGTGAACATGACTGGGTATTGGCAGACGAAGGAGCGGGAACAATCGTGAAATCCATAACAAAGATGTATTGGGGCCACAAAGCAAGTATTGTAGGTTTTCCACGTCAAGGCGTACCTCTGGATGCAAGAGCTGTATTGGATGGGTCGACACATGATGGAGAAACATATTTTCCACATGTAGAGAAAGTATTTGATACATATCCGGTGATTAAAGAGTCGGTTAAAAGAGCATTGTATGATAGCGCATGTGATGGCAAAGATCTGAGAGATAAATTTCAGGACAAACTTGGATTAGAACTGAAAGCATCTTTAAATCCAAGACGCAAGAAGGAAGTAACAGAGGGATTACCACGCGGCATGAAGAAGATAACACCGTATGGTGTGGTGGTATGTAAGGGTGGTCATGAGATGGATTACAAGGGAATACGTTATGAAAGAGAGAAATTTATTTACCATGCGCCAATGGATATAGATGGTGAACCTGAGTGTTCAACATGCTGGCATCAGGTAGAGTGTTGTCCCAATTCGCTAACCGGCAGGATGATTAATATATCATTTGGATTGTTGCCGCATATAGACTCGGAAGACCCTCCGATGGCAAAGAGATTTAAGGCAATAATGACACGTCGTCCCTCAGTTGAAAGGATGATAAAGCGCTTGAAGTGTGATATTATAGGTCATTGCAAATGAATTGATACTTGAATTTTAGTAAAAGTATGATATACTTTCTGAATATGAGGAGAAAGTATGTCATCTGTACAGGGCAAGCCATTAACACCAGAAGCAAAGAAGTTGATTGTTTCGATTAAGCATTATTTTGATCGAAACAATCAAAAAATAGCGAAATCGAGTGCGGAGCATACTGCTTGTGCAGCCGGTATTGGCGTGGCGACAGTAAAAAGGATTATGGCCGATTACAACCGAAATCCAAATCTGCTTGACAGGCCACCAAGTGTTAGAGGTCGTCGTGGTTATTCAGTCAATATTTCACATCAAGAACGAGTTCGGCAATACGTCCACAAAGCAAATCAAAAAGGAGAGTACATAACACTTGAAACTATACGAGATTTTCTTCAAGAGATTAATTCTGATGAATCGTTTCATATCGCTACGTTAGCAAGAGCTCTTGATCGCTGGGGATTTGAATTCGGCAAAGGCACACGATCACAGCATTTAAAAGAAAAGGATCATGTAATAGCAGCACGCCAGCGTTATTTGAGAAAAAAAAGAAGTAATCGAGTGCCAGGGAAAGACCTGGCGACAGTTCGACCCGAAGTTTATTTGGATGAGTCATACGTCAATAAGAATCATAGCAATGATTTTATTTGGTATTCAGGTGAGGACGGCCCATGGGTTCAAAAGCCAACAGGAAAAGGCGAACGTCTCATCATTATCAATGCCATTACCAAGGCGGGTTGGATTCGTGGCGCCAAACTTGTTTTTAAGAGTACAAAAAAGACCGGGGATTATCATGGACAGATGAACATTGGCTTATTTTTAAAATGGTTCACTGAAAAACTTCTCCCTAATATTCCTGATAGATCGTTGATAGTAATGGATAACGCAGCGTACCATAATGCCTTGGCAGAGTATTCGGCGCCAACAGTCTCAAGTTCAAAGGACAAAATTTTGACTTGGCTAGAGCAAAACAAGATTTTCTGTAAAGAAGATTGTTTGAAGCCTGAATTGGTCGAAATAATAAAGAAATTAGCACCTGAACCTACTTACTTAATTGATGAAATTGCACGCAAACACGGTCACGAAGTTATGAGAACGCCACCTTATCACCCAGAGCTTCAGCCAATAGAAACTTGTTGGGGGGTAATAAAAAACCATATTGCCAGAAACTGTAACTTTACAATGAAAAATCTGATTGATCAACTTGAGAATGGATTCGAAAAAGTGACTTCTAAAACATGCGCTAAGATTATTGCAAAAGTGATAAAAACTGAGGATCAATTTTGGCTAGACGGTATAAGGTCGGAGTCTGATACCCAATCAAATTAAGTATCAATTCGTATGCGAAGAACTATAACTGTAACACGCTAGATTCATGAAAATTGAAAATAAATGTGATAAACTATGTGTCGCCTTGGATGTTGATCATGCTTCAGAAGCAATTGAATATGCAAAGCTCTTAAAAGAATATGTAGGATTCTTTAAAATAGGTTCTCAGTTATTCACAAAAGAAGGCCCAAAGATTGTAGAAAATATAAAAGAATTGGGCTGCAAGGTTTTTCTTGATCTAAAACTTCATGATATTCCAAATACAGTAGCTAATGCATCTAGAATGGCGACTAGAATGGGTGTAGATATGTTTAATGTCCATGCATCAGGTGGTACTGATATGATGCGTGC
>CAJVYT010000453.1 GCA_913009765.1 uncultured candidate division Zixibacteria bacterium | reverse complement strand
ACTCCTGCCTGGGCAATACGAATGAGTGCATTAACTACCGGCGCACTTCCGCTTGTAATCCTGCCAGCAAAACGTGATGTAGAATCGGCTATTACTAATGGGATTAATTCATGGCTCAACCAGGGGATGTCCGATTCAGGCATTGGGACTACACTTACTGAGTAATCAGATGTATTGATTACATTAACGGTTGAGTCGGTAGCAACATATACTTCGTTCCCATCCGGAAAAGCAGCAATGCCCTCAGGATTTGATTCTACCTGTATTGTTTGAATTACATCATCAGTTCCCGTATCTATGATGGAAACAGTGGAACTTCCAGAATTAGTGACATACACGTAGTTACCGTCAGGTGTACATGCAAGCCAGTGCGGCGCTGATCCAACAGGAATTGTAACAATCACATTATCAGAATTTATATCGATCACTGAAACCGTTCCCGAACCGGAATTAGCAACATAGGCCTTTGTTCCACCAGGATTTACCGCAACACCCCATGGCTTCGTCCCTCCTGCAATCGTCTTTATTACTGTATTTGAAACGGTATTGATCACAGATACATTATTGTCACCTTTATTTGCGACATATACTTTTGAAGCATCGGGTATAATTGCCGCGCCCCAGGGAGTTTCACCGACTGGAATAATAGCAGTCGCCGTGGTGGTCTCGATATCAATCACACTGACATCATCTGAGCCTGAGTTTGTCACATATATTTGTGAGCAATCAGGCGTGATCACCGGAAAAGTAGGATAATTGCCGCCTGTGGAAAATGTATTGAAAGGAGTTAGATCAACACTTGCACAACCTGCATATTCTCTGATAGCGCCATTCATTGAGAATGTATTATAAGTCGCTTCATAAATCCACCCGCCACCAGGACGCACTGCCATGCCATAACATGCGTAGGTGGGATACCACGCCTCTACCACATGTTTTGTAATAGGATCCAGTACATAAGTTTCGTTAGTACCTTTATCCCCAATAAAGACAGGAGGACGGATCATTGTATCAGTGTCCTGCAATACAACGATGGTATTAGATGCCTGTAGGATCACTTTGATAATAGCTGACAAAAATCCGTCCCGTTGACTGGTTTATCACGATGTTCCAATCGTCGTCCGGGTCTAACCAAATGTTTGGGAATTGTTCCACAAGTTGGGTGCTACCATCCATTACAATAACACCATAAAGGCCGACAAAATATACATGATTGCTGGCATGTCGGAATGCCAACTCGGTTGTCGCGCCGTACATCGGTATTTCGGCGCATGAATCCGTCACTCCGTCGATAATGATTGTACTGTTATCTACCTCGGAATCCGTATAGATTTTATTATCTGCTGGATTAAAAAAGATTTCAGTCGCATCGTTGTAGCAGCTGGTGATATCCTTTGTGCTGCCGGTGTCTCGATCATATACCCAATATCGATTTAAAGGACCTGGTATGAGGTAGACTTTATTTTCGATCCAATTTCCAGCCAAATCTCGACAGTTCGGCGCTGCTACGGTTGTCCGCGTCATAGTAGTACCATCGACGATATCGAGCTTTTCATCGCCAACCGCACGATAGCCGATGAAGACCTCATGGGTAACAGGATTAACCTTTATACTGCTATAAATATACCTGCCACTTAATTGTACAGTACTCACGGAATCCGTCGCGATGTCGATCACTTGAAGATTGATATCACTATAAATACGCTCAAGAACATAGACCTTTCCCAGGCTTTCATCGATTCTAAGAGTTCCATTAACTCCATCTATGTAACGGACCAACTCGTTTTTTTGGGCATCAATCACAGCGATTTTGCCTCCCCAATCGATATTAATATTTAAATATAGTTTACCAGTTGACTCATGAACCACCATCATACCTGGATAACCCAGATTCAGTTCTCCTATTAAATTAAGAGTTGTACAATCATAGATTAAAAGATGTTCCGATTCTGTATCACTCACGAATAGTTTGTTGCCAGTTTCATAAACCGCCATATAAGAAGGAACGAAACCGGGATTAGTAATAGTGTCTACCACCATTTGTCCTAAAAGAAGCGCAGGTGTGAATAAGGATAAGATGGCAATATTTAATGATCGGCAACAAATATAATTTACTATTTGAGAAAATACAATCCAAAGCTGCTCATTGATTTTGATTAATTTTTTCATTTCTTTTGCACTCCCAAAGCTAAGATTTAAAAAAAACTTAAATGGCTAACGACATGGCTCACTTGCGGCGGGGATTTCGAGCACAGAACATTGATAAACCACAGAACTTGAGACAAGCTGCCAATTCTGAATTTTGCACGGCGCGCCCGCCGTCAAGTGCAGCCAATTGTTATGCGACTGTATTAGCATATTTTTTCAAAAATTTATATGCTTTATTCGGGGTTTCTTTCCAATTATTATCTACACTTGATTTCACAAAATCCAACACCAAGTTCTTGTTTTTTATTTGCATAAAGATTTTATCGAGTGAAACGATAACGTGCCCTATAAAGGATATTTTTACACTCGTCAGTTTTGTATTTGATTTGCGAAACTTTTAAGAGTTGATTGACAATTCTTTCTGTCAGATAAGGTTTTGCTTTGACTATTATTGGTGAGCCTTTGACTACGTTTGCTGCTGTTGTCATGGCAGGATCAGCAATGAAGGAATAGAATTTGTCAAATATTCTATCAAATCTATTCTTGTTGTCAATCTTAGACAGATTTGCGATTATCTTTATTGCACCGAGTTTAAAAAAATTATTGTCAGAATCTAAATTCTTTGCAAATGAATCAAAATAGGAATATAACAGTTCCGGTTTATTTTCACTGATTAGGACAAGTGTATTAAAACACCCAAACTTTACTCGTGCATTTTTATACTCAACACCTTCCAATAAATATGAAATTATTTCCGAATTCTTAATGGCTTCTCTGGCAATCCCATCAAGGTTTCGGTCTTTTGGAATTAGTCTTTCATATAATTCTTCTTTTTCCATTTCAGTTCCTTTTTTGTGAGAAATGGTTTGCAATAAACCCAAATCCAAGAGTTATGGGAAGTATCATAAAGTATGTAAATCCAATGTCTTGAAAATAATCTGATAAAGTCATTTGCCTCGGACTTGGCGAAAGCATTATCAACGCATCAATAAGCCAATTTACCACTGTTACAATAATCCCAAAATATAATCCTTCTTTTATGAAATTACTTTCAATTATACTAAGATATTTTAGCGCAAAAAATGAAACTACAATTGATAGAATAACAGGCATTATTGATTCAAAGAAAGTCCGATTTGATTCATGAATTGGAAAAATTAAAAAAGAAACTGCAAAAACAATCAACCATATGAGAAATCCATATAACACCGCTTTCTTTAATGATTTCATATTTTCTCCTTCATTTCTATATGCCGTCTAACGGTTGTGCTAAGCCGCCGGAAAGCGCGGCTATTAAATTCAAGTTATTTATGCCACGACCGGCTCGATGCAAAAGTAAAACTCAAGACGCGTTTCCGGTCGGTTTGAGCACTTTGTTAGGTG